>JAJRVM010000323.1 GCA_024277285.1 Planctomycetota bacterium | reverse complement strand
TAAAATAGAAACTTCTCGGCAAACTCGGTTTTCTCGCGCTGAACTTTCAGCCCCCCGAGTGGAGTGCAGTGTGACAGCAACCACATCAGGTTGGCAATATTCATGCAGCATCGGCGAAATCCAGCAGTAACGTAATCCGTCCCCTCCAAGGGGCATTGCAGATAGCCACTGGGCAGATAGCCACTGGGCAGATAGCCACTGGGCAGATAGCCACTGGCACGGGAAGAAACGTAAATCTATGCAAAAAGATCTCCATACGGATGGCGTGGCAGCGGCAAATGCAGCGGCCAGTCAGAAGCGATCATCCGGAGGCGGGGACGACGAAGCGATGTCGTCCGAGCAGCTTCAACAGCTGATCCGCGACCTGGAAGTGAACATGTGCAACGTGGTGTTGGGCAAGCCGAACGTCGTACGACTGTGCCTCGTGGCACTGCTTGCCGGCGAGCATATTTTGCTTGAAGATGTGCCTGGCGTCGGCAAGACGCTGGTTGGCAAAGCGCTGGCCAAGAGCGTGTCGGGGGACTTCTGCCGTCTGCAATTCACTCCCGATCTTCTGCCAAGTGACATTGTGGGGAGCAGCGTGTTCCATGCGAAGACCGGCGAGTTTGTCTACAACCGCGGCCCAATCTTCGCTAATATCGTGTTGGCCGACGAAATCAACCGTGCACCACCACGAACCCAAAGCGCGTTGCTCGAAGCGATGAGTGATGGTCAAGTCTCGGTCGACGGCACGACCTACGCACTGCCCAATCCGTTTATGGTCATCGCCACTCAGAACCCCTTTGAATTTGAAGGCACCTACACGCTCCCCGAAAGTCAACTGGATCGGTTTCTATTACGCATTTCGATGGGGTACCCGTCGCGTGAAGACGAACGGCGTGTGCTGGCGACGCATCGCGGTGGCGAGCCGGTGGACGCGTTAACGCCCGTCTTGGAAAGCCGATCCATTCCGCAACTACAAAAGATGGTCCGGGACGTTGCCGTTGATGACACGTTGGCGGACTATATGCTGGACATTGTCGAAGCGACTCGCCAATGCAGCGAGTTGCACGTCGGTGTCAGTACGCGCGGTGCACTCAGTCTGTATCGAGCGGCCCAGGCGGCGGCGTTGGTCGATGGCCGAAACTTTGTCGTTCCTGACGATATTCAAAATTTGGCCGTCGCCGTTTTGGTTCACCGCGTGATCCCCAAAGGGTTTGCACAAGCCGGCCAACGTGGCGACACGGAAGCACTAATATTGCGGCTGATCAATCAAGTATCCGTTCCCGAGTGAAAACCGTTGCCTTGCACCGCGAAATTCCATGGCATTGCACCCCTCAACACGTCAAACCACACGGATCTGCCTGGAAGGGTGGTACTACCTGGCGATCGTCCTGTTCATCATCGGCGGGGCTGTGTTGGGCGAAGTGAATTTGCTGGTACTGCTGGCCGGCATGATGGTCGGACCGTTCCTGTTCAACTGGCGATTTGTACAACTGACGCTGCGCGATATCGAAGTCACGCGCGGTCTGCCGAGTCGAATATGCGCTGGCGACCTGCTGACCGTTTCGGTAACGGCCAAGAACAAACGGTCTCGACTCACTTGTTGGACGGTCGTGATCGACGATTCTTTGCAGCGCGACGGGGCACAGGAATCAACGCTCCCTTCCAAGATCCGCTTGTTGCTTCCGCGCGTCCCGGCAGGCCAAACCTGCACCGGTCGATACCGCACCGTGCTGGCACAACGCGGTCGCTACCACCTAGGCCCGCTGCGCATCTCCACTCGCTTTCCACTCGGCCTGGCGCGGTCCTCCCGTTTCTTTAATGACAAGTCATCACTGCTGATTTATCCACGGCTGGGCCGTTTGACTCCACGGTGGTTGCAGGTGGTGAACTCCCGCATGGTGGGCAACCAGAGCGATGGGCGCCACCAGGGCATGACCGAAGGGGACTACTTCGGACTGCGCGAATGGCGGTCGGGCGACAGCCAACGCTGGATCCATTGGCGCACTTCTGCCAAACTCGGCGAACTGACCGTACGTCAATTCGAGCAGCAACGCAATCGCGACTTGATCTTGGTCCTTGATTTGTGGCAAGCCGACGCACCAACCGATGCCGAGCGAACGACAACCGAGCTGGCCGTCAGCTTTATGGCAACGGCCGTGGCCGATCTATGTGGACGTGGTGGCAACCGGCTGGCACTGAGTGTCGCCGGGCACGAGCCACAGTTCTGGTCCGGCCCCGCAGTGACGGTCCTGGCCCAGGAAGTGCTGGACCACCTGGCCGAGGTCGGACCAGGCGACGGGCTGAGTATTTATGATGTGCTAGACCGAGTTCGTCAACAAGGAACCGCCGGCGCCCAGACGCTGGTTATCAGCACACGTGGAGCTCCCTTTCTGACCAACGATGATGACTGGGAATCGGAAGCACACGTCGCTGGCCCTTCACACTCGTATCGAAACCTCACGTGGATCGATTGCCGCAGTGATGCACTTCGACAGTATTTCGTCCCCGCAGAAACGTGAAAATGTACCTAAGACGCAGCCGTTCCTGACCTCTGTTCAATCTTCCACCTTTCGTAACAGTTTAGCCGGATGAAGTAATGTCGCTTTCAAAAGACTCCCATGGGTGAAAACGTCTGGTGAGCTACCCGCGATGCCAGTGGGGGGATGGGACGCCACGGGTAGCCTACCAATCCTCTTCACCCACCGCACAAGGCGGTGGGGGTCGACCGATGGAAAATGAACTCGAGTGCACGCCCCACTTCAGATGGCTAAACAGTTACCAATTTCCAAAACACCGTATTCCAAAACACGATATTCTAAAACACGGCGGCCCTGAACGGTCACGCAGCAACATGCCCAATCTACTTTTATCGATCGTCATGGCGACCATGGCCAGCATGTCGACCACCATGCTGGGTCTGGGGCAGGGTAGCTTCGCGCTGCCCGCGTTGACGGTCCTTGCCGCGAGCACGTCCGTCGTATTCACCGACTGGCTCGGCTGGTTTCGGCTCAATCGGGTCGTGGCCAACCTGGCCATGTTGATGGCCGCCTTCTTTTCGCTCTGGGGATTCCTGGAATCTGGCAGTCAACAGCAACTGTGGGCGATCGCCAACCTGCTGATCTATGTACAGATGGTGTTACTGTTCCAGGGGAAAAATCGGCGTGTCTATGGCCAGCTGGCGATGTTCAGTCTGTTGCAAGTCGTGGTCGCTGCTTTGCTGAACCGCAGGCTCGAGTTCGGGGTACTGTTGAGTCTGTACATGGTAATCGCCTTACTCAGCTTCGTCCTCTTCTTTGTCTATCGCGAAGTGGGGAGCGTCGGCATGGTATCCCGGCGCCGTTTCTGGTTCGACTCCCCGGCCCCCGTCACGGTCGCTTCCGTTTTTGAACAGCCGAACGGTCACGCCCCAGGTCAACCGGTCATCCAAGTGGTTGAATACGGGGCGGACTTGAATCATACGATCGTGACACGCCGCATCGCGCCACCCATCCTGGCCATGCTGGTTGCCACGATCGTTTTTACGACCGTCTTCTTCTACACGACCCCACGCTCCGGCGGCACGAACTGGCAACGTGGTCTCGGCGGCACCGCGATGGTCGGTTTCTCGCCCGAAGTGAGTTTTGACCAGATGGAAAAACTGCTGCGCAGCGACAAGCGGGTCATGCGCGTCAGTTTTACGGACGTGAGGACTGGAGAAGCGTATACGGTGATGAGTGAGCCCTATTTGCGTGGCGCCATCTTGACCAAGTACATCAACGGCCGCTGGCAGCAAGAGATTCGTACCAACCGGCTACCTACGATCGAGCTTGGCCCGCCCCCCAAGACGCGCGATCTGGTACGCCAAGATGTCTTGCTCGAACCGACCGGCAACGCGCGTTTATTCAGCATGTTTCCCGCCTATGCCCTCGAACAGACTCCGCGCGAATTGCGCGTCGACCCACGCACGCGGCACCTGTTCCGACAAGGCGCAAAGGATCGGGATATCCACAGCGAATATCGCTATACACTCGTCACAACCGCGTTTCGCTATGGCGCACAGAACCCCGTGACCCCGTACCCTAACCGGCTCGAAACGGCCGCCGATCGAGTCAGCATGAAACTGCTGAATCGCTGGATGCGGAACATCAACTCGCCCGAGTCGCTGCCGAAATTGATCGCCCTGGCCAATCGAATTGTTCAACAGCAAACGCCACAGGGAAACAGTTACGAGCGTGCACGGGCTCTGGAGTATCATTTCCTGGACCCCGGACAGTACACCTACACGCTTGATCTGGACGAGGTCAAGACACGACGGCACGCCGAGGTCGATCCGATCGAAGACTTCATCAGCAACCATCGCACCGGACACTGCGAATACTTCGCCAGTGCGTTAACCTTGATGCTGCGCAGCCAAGGCATCCCGGCGCGTATGGTAATTGGGTTCCGGCCAAGCGAGTTCAACTTTGTGGGCAATTATTATGTCGTTCGCCAACAAGACGCACATGCCTGGGTCGAAGCGTATTTACAGCCGGACGAGATTCCGCAAGGGGCCATCTATCCCGAAGAACGGCACGCTGGTGGCGGCTGGCTGCGGCTGGACCCAACGCCGGGCAGTGAATTGACCGGTCGCACAACCGATATGAATCTACTCGATCGGGCCAGCAACTCGTTCGACTATGCACGCTGGCTTTGGAACGATTACGTGCTGCGTCTGACGGAAGAACGCCAACGCAAGGCCGTGCTCGACCCGCTGGCACTTGATCGCCAGTCTTCGACGGCCCAGTTGTTCGATGCTCGCACCTGGAAACGGCTGGCCAAACGAGTTACAAGCACAAGTCCGCGTGAACTGCTCCAGAGTGCGTTCAGTTGGCGCGCCGGCGTTGCGGCCGTGTTCGCGTGCGTGGCGGTCTATTTCGGAATCCGCTTGCTGCGTCTGGCTCGTCCGCTGTTGGGGCGCGCCCTGCAACGTCGCACCCGGGCGAAGCGACGCCGCCACCAACGCATTACGATCGCCTTCTACCAGCAGCTCGAGGCCGCGTTGGCACGCATTGGTATGCGCCGCGGTGCCTCGCAAACACAGCGGCACTTTGCCGCCGAGGCGGCGCAGCGTCTGGCCGCGTCCCCGGAATACGTCAGCGCCGCGGCGATCCCGCAGCAGATCGCCGACACGTTCTATCTGGTACGGTTCGGCCACGCCACACTCGGCCCGCAGCAAGAAGCCACGCTCCGCCAGCAACTCAGCCAATTGGAAGCGACACTCGCCAATTAGCGCATCGCCCAAAATCTGCTACCCTGACGCACTGTGGCACGGCACTCCGTGCCGTGAAAAGAATACTGCGGCACGACACTCCGCCTTGCGTGGTGGGTGAGAGTGTTCGTTGAGCTAACCTTGGCAAAAGAGAACTATGAAAATCGGACTCGTTGGATATCAGGGATCGGGCAAGAGTACATTGTTTCACTGGCTAACGGGCGAACAGCCCGATTCGGCCCAGGCACATAAGGCGCAGTCCGCGATGTGCGTGGTACCCGAACCGCGCGTCGAACCGCTGTGCAAAATCTATAATCCCAAAAAGGTGACACTCGCCGCTTTGGAAATCGTCGACACGCCCGGCTTGAGCCGTACGCACGAGGGGAGTGCCCAGAAGCTGGCCATGATCCGCGATACCAGCTGCCTGGTGATGGTCATCGCCGCATTCGATGGTAGCGATCCGGCAGCCGATTTGGCCAGTTTTGAAGAAGATCTGTTGATCGCCGACCTGGATATCGTTACCGGCCGCGTGGAACGGTTGCGCGAGCAGGTCAAGAAACCCCGGCCGAATCGAGACGAACTGCAGGCGGAACTCGAGGCACTACTGCCGATGCAGGAAGCACTCGAAAAAGAACAGCCATTGCACCTGCTGGAACTGACCCCCGAGCAGCAGCGGGCAACAAAATCGTTCCAGCTGTTGAGCCAAAAGCCCCGCTTGGTGATCATCAACACCAGCGAGGTCGAAGACCAACCCGAACGGTTCGATAAACTGGCATCCGAGGAAATTCCCTTGTTCGCCTTTTCACTCGGGCTGGAAATGGAATTGGCCGCCATGGAAACGGCCGAGCGAGACGAGTTTTGCGCGGAAATGCAAGTGCAGCCGTTCGGTCGCGATGCCGTCATTCGCGCGATTTTGGATCGCTCGGGCCAGATGCTGTTCTTCACCGCCGGCGAGAAGGAAGTGCGCACCTGGATGATCCGCGTCGGTGGGACCGCGCAAGAAGCTGCCGGCAACATTCATACCGATCTCGCGCAAGGCTTTATCCGCGCTGAAACAATGAAGGTCGACGATCTGGTGCGGCTGGGAAGCGAGCGTGAGATCAAAGCCAACAGCCTGATGCGTCAGGAGCCTAAGGATTACGTCATCCAGGACGGTGACATCCTGCTGATCCGGCACAATTGATAACGCGGGCACACAGCGACCAACGTGGCGGTCATCACAGGTATTGCACCATGCCGCTGTCGTCCACTCCGGCGAACGGTGTGAGAAATGACCAGTGTTGTCGCACCTTGCCGTCCTTCAGAGGATTCTGTTCCACGTAGCGGATCGCATTGTTGATCGCCTGTTCGCTGTCGAGGTAAACGTTCCATTGACGCCGCGCCCATGGACCACGAATCGGACGACCTGGAGCGGTGTGAGCCGCCATGGGATCGAGCCCCTCGACACGCAATTGCTTTGTCGCAGCGCCCTTCAGCAGATTGGCAACCCGCTCGATCTTGTAGCGATGTCGAGCGATCACGAGGTGAACGTGCTCGGGCAAGATGGAACATGCCCAAATGGTCGCGCAGCTCGTTCGACAATAGTTCGCGAAGCCTTTGGCCACGGCCAACGCTTGTCGGCCAGTCAGCTCGACCGGCGGATACTTCAGGTGCCGTTTGGCTTCCGCACGAAGCTGTTTTTCTGCGTCGCTGAGTTTTGTTGTACGCTCGAACTTCTTGGTCGTTCGACCAAACCGGAGTAGTTCCCAGGCTCCCACAAAATCGGACCAAGATCCCCGCGGATCGTTCGGCAACCAGAATCCGTACAATCCCATGACGACATGATAACCGTGTATCATCGTTTGCGACTCCCATATTGGAGTCCCGCGTTTCCGCGTCGCTAAGTACCCTGAGTGTAACCGCTATCCCAGAGCCGCACTAGCCGCAGCAGGGCAGGGCACAGCGCGCAGGCCGATGGCCTTGCGGTTAACCGCTATCCCAGAGCGGCACTAGCCGCGACGGGATGCGCGCGCTGCGACAGGGCAGGGCACAGCGCGCAGGCCGTTGGCCCTGCGGTCAACCGCTATCCCACAGCGGCACCAGCCGCGACGGGATGCGCGCGCTGCGACAGCGCAGGGGCACAGCGCGCAGGCCGCTGGCCTTGCGGTCAACCGCTATCCCAGAGCGGCACTAGCCGCGACGGGATGCGCGCGCTACGCCAGAGCAGGGGCACAGCGCGCAGGCCGTTGGCCCTGCGGTTAACCGCTATCCCAGAGCGGCACTAGCCGCGACGGGATGCGCGCGCTACG
>JAJRVM010000322.1 GCA_024277285.1 Planctomycetota bacterium | reverse complement strand
TTGCTGCCCTCGGCTGCTAGCTGCTTGCGCGCGGCACCTCAGCGGCCCTCTACGCGCAGAACAAAGACGGGATCAACAACTTCACCAGCGAAGGCCGACTTATTAGCAGTCCGGGCGGGGTTCAAGAGATAGTGCAATGGGCCAGGGTTACGCTGGACAAGTAACTTGAGACTTTGGACGCCTATTCGGGTCAGCCAGTCTAAGACGTAGCAACGGCAGACACCCCAACAAAGCCACACATCGACGCGAACACGCAACCGCCAAGTTGAGCAGTGTGAAGCGGCGATCGAGCTACCATTGGAAACCGTGCTCAGCGGTTCTGCTAAAATACACCGACTGCGAGAGGCCCTTTTCTAAGGTAGCGACCCAGCAACAGGTAGTTCCATTATGCGCCGCATGATCTGCGTACTCATCGTATCATTGCCAATCGCCCCTCCCGTCGCGTCGGCCGAAGAGGCCACCAAGCCTCTGCCGGTGGACAATCTTCCGGCCGAGTTATCGTTGACGACGATCCCGTTGGGACTCGACACGAATCGCACGATCCCGAGCGACAACCCACTCACATTGGCGCGCGTGAAACTGGGGCGGCAGCTATTCTTTGACGGCCGACTGTCGAAGGATGGGACGATTTCATGCGCCAGCTGTCATGTACCGGAAAAAGCCTTCGCCAGTTCCGATGTCGTGGCGCCCGGTGTTGATGGTAAACTCGGCACGCGCAATTCTCCGACGGTGCTGAATCGCGTCTATGGGAAAGCGATGTTCTGGGACGGTCGCGCAGCGTCGCTTGAAGAACAAGCGTTGCAGCCGATCGAGAATCCGGTCGAGATGAACACGACGGTTGCCACGGTCTTGGAGCGACTGCGAAGCGATGCACCGTACCGACAGCAGTTTGCCAACGCATTCGACGACGGTATTACCGCCACCAATCTTGCCAAAGCACTAGCCAGTTTCGAGCGTGTGTTACTGAGCGGCAACAGCTCGGTCGATCGGTTCCATGGTGGTGAGTTTGCGGCGTTAACAAAACAACAACGGTTGGGGTTGTGGATCTTCGAGAGTCGAGGGCAATGTTGGCGTTGCCATAGCGGTCGCAACTTCAGCGACGAGAGCTTCCACAACACGGGCGTCTCGTGGGGCCGACAACCATTGGACCTCGGTCGCTTCGATGTGACTCATGCAGAGCGTGACCGCGGGCGTTTTCACACGCCAACATTGCGTAATGTGGCGATTACCGCGCCGTACATGCACGACGGCAGCATGGCCACTTTGGCAGAAGTGGTTGCCTTCTACAATCGCGGCGGAACGAAGAACGCGCATCTTGACCCGCTTATCAAACCGCTCAATCTGAACGAGCACGAACAGGCAGCGCTAGTCGCATTCCTACAAGCACTAACGGGAGCCGAGCAAGCGGCACTCGGTGATACCGACACCAAGAAATAAGAAACGCGGCGACTACAAGTCGCCGCGTCGTGGTACACTCGCACATCAAATAGCTACCAATCGAGTGGCGTCCGGTTCGCGTCGCACGAACGACGAAACGCCGTCTTGCTCAAAAGCCAGAATCCTTGGCATCACCCTCTTTGGTCCCGGCGTCCCCGTTGTCAGACGAATCGTTGTCAGACGAATCGTTGTCAGACGAATCGTCGCCCGCGCCGATTTCCGCTAGTAGCGTATCGACCGCTTCGTCGATCGCGTTGCCGCGAACGCCCTTATGGCGAATCACGCCGTCGGCATCGATGATATAGAGAGTAGGCCAACCGTGCACGTTCCATTTACTAGCGATGGGACCACCGGTACTACCGCCGTCCCAGAAACTACGCCAAGTCAGCTCGTTGTCTTCCATCGCCTTTCGAAGCCGCTCCTTCGGATCGCTGTTGATTCCCAGAATTGCAAAAGGTTTCCCTGCCAAACGCTTCACGAGCGACCGCTCGTGTTCATACATAGCACGGCAGGGGCCTCACCAATCGCCCCAGAAATCAAGGAGCACAACCTTTCCCTTGTAGTCGGCCAACTGTAACGCTTCGCCATCGACATCCTCGCCCTCAATGTTCGGAGCGGCCATGCCGATCTGCAAGTGCTGCATTTCAAACAGCGGGCCGACGGCAAGTTCGCCCAGCTTCTTGCCCCGGAACGACTCGACGTCCCCGAAGTCGCTAATCACTTTGGTGAGCAGTTCCTCGGCTTCCTCGTTCGGACGGACGTCTCGACCGAGAATCGAATTCGCCAGGGCAAACAGGGCATGCCCTTTAACCGAGTCACTCGAAGTCTTTTCGATCACTTGGCGTAGCAGCGATTGATTCGATTCGTCACGCGACAAGACCATACAGACCATCTTCAGTTTGTCATCGTCGACAAAGTTGTCGACCAACAACTGTGCTGCCGTCTTAGCGATTGCCCCACTGACACGCGTGGCGATCAAATTCAGGTCCTTGAAAGACTGCGGACTCTTCGGATCTTTTTCCGCTCTTTCCATCAGACGTGTTGCCGCCTTGGCAGCTTCGGGCGACCTGGAAGCATTTTGAAGAATCCACGCCACAGCCTGGTTCGCAGCCGGATCATCCGGTGCCACTTCGGCCAAGGCCATGAACTTCGCCGCATATTCATTCGGCTTCGGATACGATCCCTTGAGCAGCTCTTGCCGCTCCTCGTTCGTCTTGGCTTGGCGATAATCGGCCATGAACTTAGTCATCGCCGCACGATGTTCGGCAATCAGCTCTTTGACCTGCTGAGCCGGCGTGGCATCGGTTTTCTTTTCCCCCTGTTCCTGGTCCTGGGCCTGCAGCGTTGGCAACAGCAGTACCAGCACCGCAAGGGCCCCAGCACAATATCTCCACATAATTCCAATCTCCCTTTGCAACATTAGGCTTTGTCTCAAAACGTCTTTTCGCGCGGCAAAGCCATGTCATTTTCAGCAGATTACGCGAAACGCAAGGTGATAAATATGAGTTTTGAGACGAAGCCTAGGACTGAGATGCACCACGTACCCCTTTTGGCAGGAGTCTCTCGACACCTGCCATCTTAGAGTATGCGTCGCGACGATTGATACAGTATGTGAAGAAAAAATCGGTTTTAGAGATCAGGGTTCTTGACCAGCACCAGGCTCTGCCGGCGTCGATAGCCCATGAACAAGACTGCCCCTCCTAACCCCAACAGCCCCAACATCAAGCTGGTCGGTTCTGGCACAACCGACTGGCTCCGATTTAAGGCCCCAAGCGTATTGGGCGCAACCGATTGCCAAGCGAAATCGCTGTAGCTGGCGCCAGTGCCGCCCAGCTGCAATGACGATCCCAGCGGCGTATCAGTGGTCTCCATCACGCCAATGTCGGTCGACGAAAGTCCAGCGGCCACTCCATTCGTGGCGGCGAACACCCCCTCGTAACTCAGGAACTGCAGCACGTCGGTGCCGCGCGCCAATGCGAGCCCGTCGGGTGCTCCGTTCTGCAACGCAAGCTGCAACGAATAGAACACAAAACCGTTGACCGTCGCCCCAATGGTAAAGGCGTCCAATGCCGTGGGGCCACCATACGATGCTCCATTGTTGCCGTTGTAGAGCGTCAACGTCACCGCAGATAAATCGGTCAGGGATGTGGGTGCAACGACTTCGACAAATTCGTTCTTGTCAGCTCCTTCGTTGTCGTAGTGCAGTTCATTGATCCAGACATCGCTGTCAGTAATCTCGGCGAACGCCTTCACCGATAGCGTCGTCAACGATAAAACCAATCCAAAAAACAAGACGCGGTACATCGATTCTTCTCCTTCTGTCAAAAGTCCATCCACTGAAAACAGTACAGCTCCATTCACGGCGATTCACCGATGCCCGCGCCTCTATAGAGTCAATCACCAAACAGACCCAAAACCCCTCACGGAATCCAGATTTTTTTTGATCTTTTTTTGAAGGTGCGGCGTCGGCGGCGACTGCGGTTGGACTTGTATCGAGAGCTGGTTGCTTGCTGGCCGCCCCCAATCGCGTGTTGTGAAGTGGGTGAAACCATCCAAAGAGTTGGGAGCGGTGCGTTACCGCCACTCTGTCCCACCACCTTCGAGAATGGTCAGAGAGAAGAACGCAGAAGAACGCAGTGGCAGTCACGTCGTGGCAGGCGAATCGCGATCACTTGCGGGGCAGGCAGAAAGATAGAAGCGCGCCGACGCGCACTTAAGGTCGACACGCAAGTTGCGCAAGCACGACGGCGCCGGCAACCGGTTCGGCAACGATTTCGGTGGCACGAGGGGCACAATGCTGATCGTCGAGCATCCGCGTGATCGACTCGCTCCAAGCCGCTTGGTGACGAAATACGCCGCCGGTCAGCGCCAGGTCAAATTGGCCATGCGCGAACCTCAGTTGCCGCGCAATGCTTTGAACCAGCCCAGCGAGCTCCGTGGCCGCATCGCTACAGATTTGTTGGGCGACGCGATCCCCTCCCGCCCCAGCTTGAAACACCAGCGGTGCCAATGCCGCAATGGCATTACGCGCCGACGGAGCACCGTAGATGGCGGGAATCAGCTGCGCCGGCTCGGCAACATGCAATCGATCGAGGATCAAACCGGTCAGACTCGTGGCGCCACCACGTCGGTCGGCGGCCTGGGACACGGCGCGCAGCCCTGCACATCCGACCTGGTACCCGCTCCCTTCGTCCCCGAACAGGTACCCCCAACCACCGCTCCGAGCCTGATTCCCATCCTTCGACTCGCCGTAGGCGAACGAGCCCGTACCGCAGATCACCGCAATGCCGGCGTCTGAGCGAGTTCCAGCCGCAAGCACGGCTTGGGCATCATGAACGACGCGAACCGCGTGCGCCAAAGCAGACCCTATCGCCCAGTCCAACACGGCCCGCCGAATCGGCTCGCGTCCCACTCCCGCTAACGCCAAACACGCCGCAGCGACCGGTACCGGTGGCAAATCAGCGGCGGCAAACGCACGTTGAATCGCTTCGAGGATATTCTTCTGAGCCGTAGCAAGCCCCACCGCTTGCGGATTGGATGGCCCACTCAACCCACACCCCAGGGGAACTGCCGCCCGAACGTCGCGCGCCGCTAACCACGCCAGCGTCTTGGTACCACCTCCATCCACGCCCAAGACCAAGTCAGTGCGGTCGTTCCGTTCGGAGATGGAGGAACTGGTGGATGTTGGCATGGCACTCGATCAATAGCACTTGATCAATGGGCTCGATTGACGACGAATTCGCCCAGCTTACGGAGTGACTCTTCGGCCGGGTTCTTCGTCAGTGGCGCGAGTTGGGCGAGCGCCTGTTCGGCAAACTCGCGGCCCTTGTCGCGTGTATACGCCAACGCGTTAGCCTGCTCGAAACAACGCCGCAACTCGTCCGTTTGCCCATTCGCCTCGCCGTGCAGCAGCCCCAACAGATATTCTCGTTGTGCGTCGTCAGCCAACTCGATTGTGCGGATCACTGGCAACGTAGGTTTGCTTTGCATCAGGTCGGTGCCGAGCGACTTGCCGGTTGCGACTTCATCGCCAACCACATCGAGTAAATCGTCGGCAATCTGAAAGGCGATTCCAAGGAAACGGCCGTAATTGGCAAGACGCTCGACATCTTCCGCAGCCGCACCCGCGAAATGGGCTCCCAGATGGCAGCTACACGCACACAATTCCGCAGTCTTCGCTTCGAGAATCTGAAAATACTCGGCGCGCGTCAGCGTGTAGTCGGCTCGACTTCCCTTCTGCCGGATCTCTCCCTCGCAGACGATGTTGGTCGAACGGCCAATCACTTTGCAAGCATGGGTCGAGCCGGTTGTGGCCGCCAAGTAGAACGCATGACTGAACAAAAAGTCACCTAACAACAAGCTTGCTTCGTTGTCCCAACGAGCATTCACGGTGGCCAGATGGTGGCGCACCCCGGCTTCATCGAGCACATCGTCGTGCACCAACGTCGCGGTGTGGATCATCTCAACTACGGTCGCCAACGTCAGGTGCTCGGGAGTAATCTCCCCTACCGCCTTCGCGGCCAACAACAGGAGCGCCGGGCGCAAGCGTTTGCCGCCCAACAAGCATCCATATCGGACTAACTCGTCGACGTACGCGAAGTCACTGCGCATTTCGCGCCGCAACATCGCCTCGACCTGTGCCAATTCGTCAGCAATGGGACGATAGAGTACATCGAGCGGAAAGGTCGCCGTGTCCCGCGTATCAGCAATTCGACTCACCTTGGAGTTCCTATCTGAATTCCCATGTCAGCAGCGGCCGCATTGTCATCAAATGACTTTGGACCAACGCCATGGCTCAACGAATAAAATGGCCGCTACGTCCGCCCGATTTCTCAGCCAGCTCGATCCGCTCGATCACCATGCGCCGATCGACCGCCTTACACATGTCGTAGATCGTTAACGCCGCCACACTGACCGCCGTCAGCGCTTCCATCTCGACTCCCGTCTTCGCCTCGACATCGACGCGTGCCTCGATCTGCACCGTCGCCTCGTCGGGAAACGAAAAGTCAATCGCCACCGACTCCACCGCCAACGGGTGGCATAAGGGGATCAGATCAGCCGTCCGTTTGGTCCCCATGATACCAGCCAATCGGGCCACCTCCAGCACATCACCTTTCCCCACCTGGCGGTTTCGGATCAACGCCAACGTCTCCGGCAGCATGCGCACGCAACCGGTCGCGCGTGCCTGGCGCCGTGTGGGTGTCTTGGAACCGACATCCACCATGCGACTGGCGCCCGTGTCGTCAAAATGTGATAACTCGGCCACAAAGCCAGCCTCCACCTATTTAGCTGCCGGCCGACCAAAGGTTGCTGCTTCAAGTGTCCCAACACTCTTCGATAAACCGGTGTTCCGTCCGCAGGTCAGGGTAATGCAGGTCCCAAATCCGCCATTTGAGCAGCTTTATCGCTCCAACGGTGGAAAGACCAACACCATTCTAGAAGACCACTTCGCGGCGTCGAGGGGGCGTTATTCCATGAACCAGCCACGCTTCAAGGGGCGTGGCACACGATTTGTCGGCGACGCTCGAAATGGACTTGTTCTAGTCTACTAACCGCAAGAACGGCGCAAACGTAACGCATGGAAAATGGCATGGTCCGCGAAGGGGGGGGCTGAATCGCTTGAGAGAAAGCGTGAAGAGCCGAAACAGAAATAACTCGATGGGAGGAGCCCAGGCCCGGGAAGCCTGGTGCCCCACATGGTCGATTCATTCGACCGTCCCGTCGAAGTTATATATAAACCGTCGCAGCGGTCTAGACTGCGACGGAATGAGCAATTGCGGCGATATATGACATTCAGTCCGTATCAGACCAATTCCTTCTTAGCGCCGATCAACGTTCGCAGTCGTTCGGCAAGGAGGTTGGCATCAAACGGTTTCTTGAACGTCTCGTTGATACTTGATCGATCAAAGCTCATCGGGCTGCCGTCATCGGGCAGCAGAGCTATCAGGATCGTTTCGGAAAAATCGGTGTTCTTCCGTAAGTTCTGGCAGATCTGTAGCGCTTCGACTCGTCCAATGGAAAAGTCGACTATAATACAATCCGGATGAAAACTTTCGGCATGAATTCCGGCTTCAAACCCGCTGGCCGCCACGGCGACCTTAAACGACTTCTCAGGCGGAAGCTCACGCTTCATGTTCTCGATCAGGACCTGATCCTGAGCGACGATTAGTACCTTTGCCATGGCCTCATCTTCGAGGTCACCCAAAGGCATACCGTGCTCTTTCAAAAACTTGATCAGGTATTCGCGCGGGATACGACGGTCTTGGGAACCGGGGATCCGGTACCCTTTCAGGCGGCCCGAGTCGAACCACTTGCTGACCGTGCGTGGGGCCACTTTACAGATCTTCGCGACCTGTCCAGTTGTGAAGACCTTCATCGCAGGCTCTCCATTCACTCTCACGTTGACTCGTTCTCGGTCGAACCAGACACGGCGGTCCGGAAACGACTGCAGGGCCCCATGTTTGCGGCAATGACCGTGGTCTCGGTCCTTCGCGCCGGCTGTGGGAATCGGCCAACCACAAACAATCTGGGTCGGGGCATCACGACAATAAGCTTCTGCGTGGCATAGGTTCAGTTCCTTCTGATCCGCGCCTCACTAAATCAATCGGCAATTCAAGCGGATGAAGACGGTGAAAATCCGTAAATTGGAGAAGTTTCGTTGCAACCGCTCCCATACGGACCGAATCCAAACACTCAAACGCTAACTCGGCGTGGTAACAGTTAGGAGAGCGAGCGCAACGAAACGCACGAATGGGCCGACTCATGCATCATCGTAGAGAGCACAAAGGATGTGCTCTCGGCAGGTTCCCCCTCTGCAAGGAATCTCGCCGTTGCCCGTTCCCGTCTTGCGACTTCCCGAGCGTCTGGGACATTCCCTCCGATAGCTATTTTCGTTTCAAATAGGGCGCGCACTTTAGAAACTTTCCGGGTTCGTGGCGAACTATCCGGTCAGTTACGAGAAATCCGAACCGGGAAAGTCGCGCAGCCGGGCGATTTACGCGTGATAGATGCTCTGGTCCACGTTGCACCGACTAGCAGGATCAGCGCGACCGTGCGGATTGCGCAGCCTGGCGACGGCACTAGGCAGCGCCCCGCTCGTCGTCGCTTGGAGGTGAGTTGGGCGCGCGTTGCAGCGCCTCGGCGCTGATATGTCCGTCTTCACTCACATCCTCGAAACGGACCGAGACCTGTTTCGACACACCCGATTCCTGCATGGTGACACCATAAAGGGTTGTCGCGGCGGTCATGGTCTTCTTTGAATGGGTCACCAACACGAACTTCGTCCAGCCAAGAAAGTCCTTCAGCACATCGACGAAACGCCCAATGTTCGCCTCGTCAAATGGCGCATCGACTTCGTCCAACACGCAAAACGGGCTGGGCCGGAACTGGAAGATAGCCAACAGCAAGGCGACGGCGGTCAGCGCTTTCTCGCCACCGCTGAGCAACGAGTTGTTAAACGACGGCTTACCGGGCGGCGTAGCGACGATATCGATGCCACATTCCAGGATATCGACTCCCTCTTCCAAAACGATGTCGGCTCGGCCGCCGCCAAACGCGCGGCGGTACAACACCTGAAAATTGCTACGAATCGCCTCGAGAGTTTCTGAGAACAGGCGCCGGCTGTCTACGTTGATTTTATGAATAATCCGTTCGAGCGATTCCTTGGCCTCGGTCAGGTCTCGATATTGGCCGTCCAGGTTCTCGAAACGCGACTCAAGGTCATCCAGTTCATGCAGCGCTTCCATGTTTACCGCGCCGATATTGCTGATCTTGCGCCGCAACGAAGCGATCTCCTGCTCGGCGGCGGCGTTTTCCTGCTGCTGTTGTTCATCGTATTCTTCGCCCAGCTCGGCGATCTCCAGCCCGTAGTCTTCGCGCAACCGGTCGGCCAACGTGGTTCGTTCGTGGCGAATCTCGCCCACCTTCATCTCGCATCGATGCAGCTTGTCGCGTGCTGCGGCGATCTCGCGTTGCTTGCCTTTGATTTGATCGACCAAAGCGCCACGCTGGGAAATCAGGCCGCGATGCCGTACTTGCTGGTCGACAATCTCCCGTTCGAGCGATTCTTTTCCCAGGTACAACATGGCAAGCTCGGAGGTAGCGTCCAGGACCTCGCGCGATGCGCGCTGGTGCCGCTGTGCCGTTTCGGCCAACTGGAGCCGCGCTTCCTTCATCGCCTCGATACGTTCACGTTGCGTCTCTTCGTATTGCCGCAACTGGAGACGCAAACCATCGAGCCTCTGTTCACTCTTGGCCAGGTCGACGCGCACCGCCGTCGCCACGCGTTGGCAGGTGGCCAACTCGGCACGCCCCTGTTCGATTTGGTCCTCGTCCCGCCGTGTCGCCTCCTCCAATTCAGACGACTCGCGTTCCAACCGCTGCAGCTCCCCTTCCACGTCGTCGGTTTGGTGCGAAACGTCACCCAATTCCGACTCGACCGCCGCACGTTCCGATTCCAGGCTGGCAATTTCCTCAGTCAATTGCGTCAGATGACTCTGCAAGGTCTGGGTTTTCGCATGGTGCTCGGCCACGCTACCGCTCTGCTGCTGGTACTGGTCGCGCATCTCGCGCACCACGAGCTGCTGTTGACTGATGTTTTCGCCCACCCGCTGCAGCTCGAGTTCGGACTCTTCCACGCGTTGGCTCAGTACCGCCTCTTCCCGACGCAGATCGCGTAGCTCGGTGCGTCGTGAAATGAGCCCAGCCAGGTCTTTGGGCCCGGCAACGATGGAGCCGTCCGGGTTAACCACCTCGCCCGCCAACGTCACCATGCGGACGTCGCGCGCACCGGCAGCACGCAGCCGCCGTGCGTGTGAGAGCATCTCGACCGCCCAGGTTCGTCCCAAGAGCTGCCGCACGAACGACTGCAGGTCCGTGCTGGTTTCTAATAGCTCATCCAGCCGGCCAAGTACGCCAACTTCGTCGTCAAGTCGGCCCGCGTCGATTGGGCCGCGCTCGGATCGGCCCGCATCTGCACCGTCGCGCGGCAGAACGTCCTCGATCGAAAGAAACCCGACACGTCCGGCCAAACGCAGATTCCCTGATTCCAACAGTTCGACCACGCGATTGTCATGCACCACGACATGCTGCGCTATCGGGCCCAAGGCGGCATCGACTAGCGGTGCCCATTGCATCGGCACTTCGATTACGTCGGCCACCAGCCCCACGACGCCCTGAAACGGTCCGGGCGAGTGTGAACGCGCTTTGGCCAACACCTGCTGAACCCCCGCGGTCAACCCTTCCTTACGCCGTTCCAGTTCGTCCAACAATGCCGCCCGCTCGCAAATCCCGCTCAGTCGACCATGCTGTAACGCCAACTCGTCACGGTGGCGCGTCAGTAGCCGTTGGTTCTCGTCAAGCGTTCGCGTCAGTGCTTCGAGTTCCGTGGCCGCCTTCTCCATCGCCCGGCGAACGCGCTGCTCAGCACGTTGTACCTCTTGCACCTGCTCGGCATAACGCGTCTGCTCGCGCGTTAACCGAGTCAATTTTTGCTGATTCTGTCGCAGCTTACCTTCCGCATTCTTGCGTCGTGTTTGCTGTAGCGTGATCTGATTGGACAGCTGTGCCGCGCCGCGCACGTTGGCGACGTATTGCGCTCGCTGTTGTTCGATCGCGCGTCTCCATTGGTCCAGCTGCGCTGACCATTTGGCGACGGCAAGATCATGTGTGGCCAGTTGCTCGGCAATCTGTTCGTGTTCATCTTCTGCCGTCTGCAATCCGGAACGCGTCTGTTCGACGCGCGCTTGCAGACCGCTCGCACGCTCGGTTTGAGTGGCCAACTGGCTGCGATAGCGTGCCGCTTCTGCCTCAAGATCGGCCATGTGCCGGCGTTGGTGGTCGATCGTCGATTCGCGGGCCGTGATCTGCTCGTGGTTGCGTGCCGCCTGACGCTCGCGCTGACGAATCGCTTCGGTCGCACAATCGATCTCGGTCTCCAGCTCCAGTCCATGCGCCTCCTCTGCCGTCAGTTCGGTGGTCGCACGAGCCAACTGGTCGCCAAAACGTTGTAACTCCACCTCTCTGGTTTCGAGCTTGTCCGTCAGCGCGCGCCATTCGGACATCGCAACTTGCGTACGAAGCTGCTGCAAGCGGTCGCTGTATTCCCGGTATCGACGCGCCTTGGTGGCCTGCGATCGGACGCTGCGCAAGCGGTTGCCAACCTCTTCGACGATGTCAGAGAGCCGCAGAAGATTCTGATCGACGCGTTCGAGACGCCGTTGCGCTTCGATTTTCTTTGCTTTGAATCGGCTGATTCCCGCCGCTTCCTCGAAAATCGCGCGCCGGTCGCGCGGCGATGCTTGCAGCAGTTTATCGACCTTGCCTTGCTCGATCAGGCTGTAGGCGTCCGCCCCGACCCCGGTGCCACGAAACAGGTCGCGCACATCCTTGAGCCGGCACGCCTGCCCGTTAATCAGATACTCCCCTTCCCCACTGCGATAGACGCGACGCGTGACATGCACCTCGGGAGCGTCAATGCCGAACTGCCCGCCGCTGTTGTCAAAGATGATGCTCGCCTCGGCCATGTTGAGCATCTTGCGGCCGCCCTTGCCAGTCCCCTTGAAAATGACGTCCGACATCTCCTTGCCACGCAAGCTCTTGACGCTCTGTTCGCCAAGAACCCACTTGATGGCGTCGACAATATTCGACTTGCCCGACCCGTTGGGACCGACGACGACCGTGATTCCCGGCGGGAATTCAAATCGCGTCTTATCCGCGAAGCTCTTGAAACCGACAAGTTCCAGTGCTTTGAGCATGGGCTGTGCTATCGGAGGGGGGTAACAAAAATGGGTCAGGGGCCGGACGCGAGCATCGTTGGCACGTCCGGAATCAGTTTACGAGTAGCTAAAGCCACGATGGTTTGGAAGCGGCCCAGGTCGAAACAGCCCAGGTCGCAACAGCCCAGGTCGCAACAGCCCAGGTCGAAAGCCGACGGAAAACACCTCAGGCCGGTTGTCGTTGCGTGGCAAGCTGCTGCAGCACCGCCTGTTCCCAGGGAGGATTCTCGGACCACGGAGCTTGGACCCATTGGGCCCAGACGCCGCCGCCTCAATTCCTAACGCCCAATTCCTAACGCCCAATTCCTAACGCCGTACGGAGAGCATCTTCGCCCCTCCCCCGCAGCAACACGACTACAAGAGGGGGAAGCCCCCCACCCAGCATAGGGCACTGACACGTTATTCGGGAGTGCACAACGCCCGGCGAACCGCCAAATTCCGGCCCGGCCTGCCGATCTCCACCGCACCCAATTATCGCCGGAACCAGTCGGTCATTCTACCCGCAAACGACTTTTCAGACTCTTCTTTTTCCTCGTCCGTGGGTTCTGCCTCGATTTCGTCAGGTAAGTACCGGCGTTTCTTTTCACCTTTTTCGAGCCGATTATTGAACAACCCGGGAACCGGGCTGGCCGGACGGATTTCTCTTTCGGACGCTTCACCCTCGTTGCGATAGTACTTGCGTCCCGGTCGGGCCAACGCGTTAACGACCAGTTTCGCTTCGAGATAGCCGCTCTTGCGCGCTGCCTGTAATGACTCCATGACGTCAGAATAACTGCCGCCGAGCTTGACGATACTCCGAATCATGTGATCCACCGTCGCGTCGCAAATCTGTTCCTGGCCATCCTCTTCACCCACATCGAACCGGACCAGCTTCAGCCGTCCGTCAGGCAAACCTTTGACCATGATGTCCTTGCCGGCAAACAGGAAAGCAGGTGGCACGATCCTTTGATCGGGGCCAAAAACCACGATTTCAGGTCGTAGCGCTTTCGAGATGTGGACCATCGCGGGCCCGTCCGTGCTGATGAGATGATAAGCGAACTCGCCCCCCAGAAACTCACCTCGTACCAGGGGATCAGCCGCGTTGCGTGTCCGCAGGGCGCGGAACGCGCCATAGCGAGTTTCGGCACTGGCGACATGCAGCAGTTCATTGAGCGATTCGTACGCAACAACGTGGTCCATCGCGGCCAACGCGGTCAGCGCGTGCCAGCGGAAAGCCGGTTCGTTGCGTGCCGTTTCCGTCAACACACGCGCCGCTTCCTCGCGGTCCAAGTAGGCAAGTGCTTCCGCAGAATAAAAGCGAATCTCCAGGTCGGGCGATTCGAGCCCTTTGATCAACACGTGGGCGGCATCGTCGCCCAACGCTTCGAGCTGCAGCGCAGCACGTGCGGCCGTGGTGGGTTCGAGCAACTTCCGTTGCAACGATTCGATTCGCATAACCCGTTCGCCAGGCGATTCGCGCAGGGCGATTGAACGTATCACGCGCATATAGCGAGTCAGGTTGTTTTTGTAGCGGGGATGCACCGCCAATTCGATGTAGTTGTCCCGTTTCGGCGTGGCCACGCCACTCTTGCCATGTTGGTCCGATTTGTGGAACCGCGCATTGACCGCCGTACCGATCATCGCACTCTGGCGAACCGACGACTCGCCGCGAATGGCCAGTCCCAACGGCCGTGAGACCTGTGCCTGGCCGCCACCGAGGACCCGTCCGCGCGTTTCGTCCGACTCGTCGTCCGTGCCGTTGAACAGGGAATCAACGACCACAGCGCCGCGTGCCAGCCCGGCCACATGCCCGCTACGGATCGCGCCGCCCAAGACGGCCATTTCCTTCATGCGGCAACGCATGAGATAGCCGCTACGCAGGCTGCTTGTCTTCGATTTCGGCGGTGTTACCACTTCAACGTCAAAGCGGTCCCCCTTCTGTACACCCGGTGGTAAATAGCCACGCACGACCACTAACGCGTTTTGATCCGACTCGAGCAATTTTTCCGGATGAGCAACCGAATGCGATTGAATTTCGCCGATCAAATTGGTGCGCAACGGCGATGGCAGCGGATCACTGCCCGTGTGGCGCAGACCGTTGATCATCGCCACCCCTTCAATTTTCTTGAAGTTCATTCCCATCGGAATCGTCAGGTCACCGACGAATTCCAAATCGTCCTCCTGGTCTTCCGTAAGGTGACCGAAATCTTCGGCCTCAGGGCTCTGGGATCGCATCAGCGGTGAATTGCAGCCCACTGTTGCCAGTAGCCCAAGAGTCCAGACGATGGTTCGCAGTCGTGGCATCATGCCCGATGTCGCTCCAAGCTCGGTCCGGCATACTCGTTGAATCGTGGGCCGTCGCGTGTCTGCCGCAACATGTCCGTGCCCCAAAACTACGAGCCAGACCATTAGAAAAAGGGGATCGTCGCGGCGAACGATATCGATCATCCAGCGCGTGGTCAAGGCCGTTTTGCCCAAGAATCCGCTGTCATTTCAGCTTTCGATACTCGCTCTGGCACAAGACGGCCGACCGACGCCCCCGCAGTTCACTCGAGCCGCAGGCATATTCGTGCCAACATCCGCGCATTGGGCATCATGGCGGATCGTAGCCGCCGCGGTGCAAAGGATGACAACGCAATACCCGGCAAAGACCCTTCCAACCGCCTCGCCAGGGACCGTATTTCCGCACCGCTTCGATGAAATAGGTACTACAGGTAGGTGTGAAACGGCAACTCCCCCCGAGTAGCGGACTGATGAAGGCCTGGTAACAGCGCACTGCCAGGACAAGAGACCAGCTGAAAGCCGCGCTAATAGGACGAATGATCTTGCTCATGACTGAATTCGCCGCAATCGGCGATCGATGCGCTGGGCCAGACGTGGCAGAGAGTTCTCGATCGCGTCAAACGATAACTTCGCACCGCGCCGAGGGCGAACGACCAGATCCAATCCAGGCGGGATCCGCGCGTGCCGCAACCGAAAGGCCTCGCGGATTCGCCGCTTCCAACGATTCCGTACCACCGCGTTGCCCACCCGCCGCGACACCGATAGCCCCAACCGGCTGATCACCATACCGTTGCGACACCCCTGCACAACCAGCGTTTCGTCAGCCGCATACGTATTGCATCGGTAGACCCGGTCAAAATCGGTCTGCCGCCGAACACGACGCGCGCGTGGAAATGAGAATTGTCGTTTTTCTGTGCCCGTCATATCGCGAGTGCTCTGATCCGGCTAAGAACTGTGATACTACCAGCCTGGCGCGTCCAATTCCCTAAGTCGTTGCTGTTGCCTTTGTTGCGTTACTTTTCTTTCACTGCTTTTCTTTCACTGCTTTTCTTTCACTGGCTTCGGCCTGAAGGGCCGACACACGATTCACGAACCGTCGCGATCGCCATCAGGTCCATTCCCACTAGGCCCATTCGCAACTGAATCAGTCCTCAGCGACTCCGTCAAGGGCTTACGCGCCCAGTCATCGACCTGGACACGCTTGCGACTCGGATTTACTACGCCGTCTTCGCGGCGCAGTTTCCGTCGTCCGACACGCATCCACAGCCAAGCTAGCACGACCAGCGCAACGCCGCCAATGGCCAGTAGGATCAGGGAGCCCAACAATTTCATGCGTTGTTGGGGCTCGAGCCGCTGCAGCGGGGATTGGGCGACCTGGGCCAACAAGCCGAAACACAATCCGCTCGGCCACACGCCCCCCCAACGGGTAAGCCTTCGACCGAGTCGGTCATCGCGCGCCATGCCCCTTCCATTGGCACTCGCACAACGTTGATCGTTGTCGATACCCAGGTCTACATCACCCAGGTCTACGTCGCGCGTCCAGGCAACGAAATCAGCCCCAGATTGCGGCGCTGTGTGACACCATACCGAGCGACACCATGTGGAAGACTCTACCATCGCAAATCAGCTCGCGGTTCTAGTGGATTGCGTTCATCAATTTCGCAGACTTGCCGTTTCGACTCGTCATCCAATTCTTTGGGCAGTACGATGCGAATCTCCGCATAAAGATCTCCCGGCTGCCCCTTGGCCGGTGCCACACCATGACCTTTGACCCGCAAGCGTCGCCCGCCCGAAGTACCTGGAGGAATGGTCAGCGTGATCGTTCCCTTGGGCGTCGGCACATCGATCTTGCCACCCAATGCCGCTTCGGCAAGCGTCACACCGACACTGACCTCCAGGTTATTTCCGCGCCGTTTGAAATAGGGATGCGGAGCAACCCGGATCTGAATCAGGATATCGCCCGGTTTGCCGCCAGAGGCCGATGCCTCGCCCTGCCCGCGCAGCCGAATCTTCTTACCGTCCGCAATTCCGGCCGGAACCTTCACGGTAATGGTTTCAATCTTGCCATCGGAGCGCTGAATTGTGACCGCCACCTCGCCCCCCGTAATCGCGGTCTGAAACGGAATTTCGATCTCGTGCCGCAAGTCAGCGCCACGCTGTGGCCGGCGCTGCCGCCCACGCGTCTGACCACCTGTAAACTGCCGAAAGATATCAGCAAACCCCTCGGAACCCCGCTCACCGAATATCTGGCTGAAATCGAGATCCTCGACGCCCCCACCGGGATAACCATATTGGTTACCCGCCCCCCCGCCTCCCGGCCTGCCTCCGGCCGATTGAAAGGAACTGCCATAGCGGTCGTACATTTCCCGTTTTTCCGCGTTCCCCAATACGTCATACGCCTCTTGAACGCGTTGAAAACGTTCTTTCGCCGTATCATCATCCGGATTCATATCAGGGTGATACTGGCGTGCCAAGTCTCGATAGGCGCGTTGAATATCCGCTTGCGACGCGTCGCGTTTGACTCCCAGTACCTTGTAGTAGTCTTCGTCCATAGGTTTCAATTGCCAAAATGCTAAGCGGTCCTGACGCAACAACTCCCAGTTATTGATACAGCGATATCGATGTGGTGAAATCCATCCACCACCAACAAGGGAGACATCATTATTCTAGGCGCAATGAACGGCCCCGTTCAAGCGGCAGGCTATTTGGTAGACTAGTCCCGGCGACAAGAATACCCTGCCAAGAAATCTGGCTGGCTGGTGGGCTTGTCCAGTATTGGCAGTGGCACAATCCAAACCAGCCACCAGAAGGCCAAACCAGCCACCAGAAGGAAGGACACATCATGCACCGTCCGAGTCTCCAACGCGACATCCGGCCTGGCCTGGCACGGCCCTCCGGGCAGGACATTACGCGTCGCAAGACGTTGCGTTGGCGCGGCAATTGGCTGGCGACGCTCGCACTGGTGGTGGGGTTGGCTCCCCACTTCCTGATGGCCGGCCAAATCGAAATCCGCGTGGTGGACGAGGGCACGAGCGAACCGATTGCGGTGAATATGTACTTACAAGACGCGTACGGGCGGATGCGGCATCCACCGAAACTGCCGTTTTGGAAAGACCATTTCGCATTCGACGGGTCGGTAGTCTTGAAACTGCCCACCGGCCGATACACGTTCACGATGGAACGGGGCCCGGAATACCAGGTGCGCAGCGGCCATTTCGAGATTTCCCGCAAGGCCAATGGCTTGGAAAATGTCACCATGCGGCGTTTCGTCGACATGAAGCAGGAAGGCTGGTGGTCGGGCGATTTGCATATCCACCGCGCGGTGGAAGACATGCCGCTGCTCATGCGCGCCGCCGACCTCCACATTGCGCCGGTCATTACCTGGTGGAATGATCGCAACCGCTGGAAGACGACACCGTTGCCGAAGACCGGGTTGATCGCGACAGCGCCAGCCTACTATCACCACTTGCTCGGTGGCGAGGACGAGCGTGCCGGAGGCGCCTTGCTCTACTTCAACCTGGCCAAGCCACTCGAACTCCCAAATCGAAGGCGGCAACGTGAGTACCCGCCAATGGCGCGGTTTCTCGAGTTGGCGCATAACGAGCCTGGCGTTCACGTTGATATTGAGAAACCGTTTTGGTGGGATGTTCCGGTCTGGCTGGCCATGGGCATGGCCGACTCGATCGGATTGGCGAACAACCATATGCTGCGCGACGGCATGATGGATACGGAAGCCTGGGGCAAGGCGCGTGACAAGACGTTCTACCCCTCCCCGCGCGGCAATGGGTACTGGTCGCAAGACATCTACTACCACACCCTCAATTGCGGCATTCGGATCGCCCCTTCGGCCGGCAGTGCGTCAGGTGTCCTACAAAATCCGCTCGGCTATAACCGCGTCTACGTCCACTGCCCCGACGGATTGACCTGGGAGTCATGGTGGGAAGGACTGCGTGCAGGCCGTGTTATTGTCACCAACGGGCCACTGCTGCGTCCTTTGATCAACGGCCAATACCCGGGCCACGTTTTTCAGGGTGCCCTGGGCCAATCGATTTCACTGATGGTCGACCTCAAGCTCTCGCTGCGCGACCGCGTTGACTATCTCGAAATCGTCAAGAACGGCGACGTGGTTCACGAAGTTCGTTTGGACGAATTGCGCAGTCGCAAGGGCTCGCTGCCACCGGTCGAGTTTGACGAGAGTGGTTGGATGCTGGTCCGCGCAGTGACCGCTCAGTCAAAGACCTTTCGTTTCGCGTCCACCGGCCCCTACTACGTCCAACTCGGTGGCAAGCCACGCATTAGCCGCGAGTCAGCCCAATTCTTCTTGGACTGGGTCAACGAGCGAATCAAGCAACTCGAACTGCCCGACCGTGACCAGCAAGCCGAAGTGATGCGTTACCAGCTGCTGGCCCGCGACTTCTGGCAACAAAAGGTCCACCAAGCCAACGCGCCGTAGTGCGGTGGCGAGCACGAAAGCGCTCCGATATACTCGCTCCATGACCACCGACGATTCTTGGCGTCAGCTCTACCCATTCGCATCCCATCATTTTCAGCTCGGCGATGTACGTATGCACTACGTCGACGAGGGGGATGGTCCGCCGCTGGTCATGGTACACGGCAACCCCACTTGGTCGTTCTATTGGCGACGACTGATCGACACGTTCCGCTCGCACTATCGCGTCATTGCCGTCGATCACGTCGGTTGCGGCCTGAGCGACAAACCGCAGACGTACGACTATACGTTACAGCAGCATACGGACAACCTGTCCCAGTTAATCGATCAATTGGGGCTGAAGCAAGCCACGCTGATTGCCCACGATTGGGGCGGGGCTATCGGCTTGGGCACCGTGCTGGCCAACCGCGATCGTTTCCGTGCGATCGCCCTGCTCAACACGGGTGCCTTTCCACCCCCGTTCATTCCCTGGCGCATCCGCGCGTGCCGAATCCCGTGGCTCGGCACTTGGGCGATCCGTCGCTTGAACTTATTCGCACGCGCCGCGCTATGGATGGCCGTCGCGAAACGGCACAACCTGACACCCGACGAGCGGGCCGGCCTGCTGGCCCCTTACGACAGTTGGGACCACCGTGTGGCGATCGATCGGTTCGTGAAAGACATTCCCGCCTCACCGCGCCACCCAACCTGGAACACACTGGAACATTTGGAACAAAGCCTGAACGAGCTATCCCATTTGCCGGTGCAGTTGATTTGGGGAATGCGCGACTGGTGCTTTCGCCCAGCGTGCCTGGATCGGTTCCAACGCATATTCCCTGATGCGCGCGTTACGCAATTGCCCGAAGCTTCCCATTACGTGGTGGAGGACGCTCCCGAGCAAGTGATTGCAAGCCTCGACGCGTTCCTGCAAAGTGTGCATTGCGATGAAGCATAGGCGGCCGAGACCGAATTGTTCGGCGCCGGTGGCATGGCAATTATCTCGCTCACGGTGCTATCTCGATGCGCCGCGTGGTGGGTGAGAAACCGTGCGAACCGCGGACCGCCATGATCCAACCTGACCGTTACTGCTCATTGCCAACAAGTCACCTCGCTGGCACTGCGACATTTCGCAAGTACAACTCATGCAAATCGACATATCCCACACGCCGCTGAGCATCGGCCAATGCGCCACGTTGGCGTCCCTGTTGGAAGTCACGGTTCCCAAACCGGGCAACGTCCATCGCGGCGCTGACTTTGAAGACGTCACCTTTGTCGACTTCGCGGTCAGCGCAGTGGCCATTGGCCCGGCGATGCAGCAAGCGGCACAAACGGGCGTCGGCCCATGCGTACTTAGCGCCATCCAAGCAACGCGTGCCTGCACCGGCACGAACACGAACCTCGGCACGGTACTGCTGTTGGCCCCCTTGGCGGCCGTGCCGCGCGAACAAGGATTGCACGCCGGCATCTCCGACGTCTTGCAATCGCTTACTCCGCAAGATTCCGCCGCGATCTACGAAGCGATTCAAATGGCGCGACCTGGCGGCATGGGAAGAGCGGCCGAGATGGACATCCAGTCGGATGTGCCAGACAGCATCCTGGATGCCATGCGCGTGGCGTCCGAACGGGACATGGTCGCACGGCAATATGTCACCGGCTTTGCGACCGTCCTGGACGAAATCGTCCCGGCTCTGGCGGCGGGCTCTGGACGTGGCTGGTCGCTGGCCACTACGATCATCCATACGCACCTGCAGTTGATGAGCCAGTATCCAGACAGCCTGATTGCACGCAAGTGCGGCATCGAGATCGCTCGGGAATCGGCCGCGCGCGCCGCGCAGGTCATCGCTGCCGCCGCTCCGGACAGCGACGCGTATCTAGATGCTTTGCGCGACTTGGACTTCTGGCTGCGCAGTGATCAGCATCGCCGCAACCCTGGAACTACTGCCGACCTGATCGCCGCTGGACTGTTCGTCACGCTTCGCGATGGTCTGGTCAAGCCGCCGTTTCAGTAGCGCAACATTTGTGCGACGCGCGCAACCGACGCGTCCAACCACTCGAATCCATTATCGCGTTCGACCCACTCGTCCGTTTCTCAAGAGGAACTTGGCAATGCATGAATCGTACCGCGTACACCTTGAAAAGGAGTACCATGTGTTCAGTGCGGCGCATTTCATCACCTTTGATGGGAACATCTGCGAGCGCATTCACGGTCACAACTACCGTGTCTGGGCGGAAGTGGACGGCGAACTGGATGAAAACCAATACGTCATCGACTTTATCGCGCTGCGCGACGAACTGAAGACCATCACGGACCAACTGGACCATCATGTATTATTGCCCACCTCGCATCCCACGATCCATGTCGCTGCCAAGGAACGCGAGGTGGAAGTGAAGTTCGAGGATCGTCGCTGGGTTTTCCCACGCGAGGATTGTGTCCTGCTGCCGGTGCCCAACACCACCGCCGAACTAGTCGCGCGATACATCGGCCTGCGACTGATCGACGCTCTGCAGCATCGCACTGGCACTCGCCCGCCTGGCATTCGCGTGGCGGTCGACGAGAACCACGGCCAATGGGCAATCTACACGCTCCAGGATTCGGCAGCGGGAGCCGCTCAGAGTCAGCCGGATCGCTAGGGCCACGGCCAGCCTGGTCAAAAGACAATCTAGCCGTTCACGGTCTCTGCCCAGGGACGGCTACGTCGGCATTTCACATGTTGTTTCGTATCTGCTCTTGTTCCAGTCCCGAAGGGACGACCCTAAACAAGCCCGGGGTGAAGCGACGTGAGTGGAACGAACGTCGCGCAACCCTGGGGGTTACGAAGAATAGCACAGTCAAACCCCGAAGGGGTGGCCCCAAGCAAGGCTAGGGCCGCCCCGTTGGGGCTTTTAGGGCGTGTGAGAAGACGCCCCAGGGTTACGCCAATGCTCGCAAGACTTGCATCGTCTTCACCCTGGGCTCGTATAGGGCTGTGCCTTCGGCACGAAAGAGACCGTGACAAAGCTGAGCCTTCGTGAACGGTTACAGACAATCTAACGTTCTTTTTTGACAGCCCGCACACCTCCGGAAGCCTAAAAGGCCGTGCTTCGGGAAACGTCGAACGCTTTTCACACCGCATCGCAATCGGCATAATCGGCTTAACTTTCCCACTCGCGCGCGACGATACTGTAAGACAGATGGCTTGGAATGCGTCTGGACCGTCAGCATCGTGGCCGTCTTAATTACGGGTTGACCAGAACTTCTTGGGTGGGAGGTAGTCGCTTTGACTACGGAGTTGCGAAAAGCCGCCATTTTGCTCATGTCCTTGCCGCAGGAAGAGGCGGCCAAGGTAATGGGGAAACTGAAGCCCAAACAGATCGAGGCCGTGTCGATCGAAATCGCACGGCTCGATCACGTCTCGGGCAACGAGCAGGAATCGGTGATCTATGAATTCGCCGATGCCAATCCGAACGCGTTTATTGGCAGCGGTGGCGGCTTGGATATCGCCAAATCGTTGGTCCAAAAGGCACTCGGCAAGGAAGCGCGCGATACGCTGGACAACGTCCAGCAGTCGATCGAAGCGCTCCCCTTCGGGTTCTTGAAAAAGGTCGATCCGCAAAACGTGGTCACCTTTGTCAATGACGAACATCCACAGACCATTGCACTGATCTTGTCGCACCTGCCCCCATCCTACGGCGCGCAAATCATCGCCGGACTGCCGCCCGACCGCCAATTGTCCGTGATCCAACGGATCGCACAAATGGGCCAGACCAACCCCGAGGTCATCAAGCAGGTCGAGGAAGGGTTGGAATCACGCATGATGAGCGTGATGAGCCAGCAATTCGAGAACGCGGGCGGCGTCAACAGTGTGGCCGAAATCCTCAACGTGACGGACCGTACCACCGAGCGTAATTTATTAGAGAATCTGGCCCAGGAAGACCCCGACCTGGTCGAGGAGATTCGTCGCTTGATGTTCGTGTTCGAGGACGTTAACAAGCTGAACGACAAGGACGTCCAAGCCGTGCTCAAGAACGTCGAGAGTTCCCAATGGGCGATGGCACTCAAAGGAGCCAGCGAAGAACTCAAGGAGAAAGTGCTCGGTAACATGTCCCAGCGCGCCTCGCAGATGCTCGCGGAGGAGATGGAATACCTCGGGTCCGTCCGGCTCTCGGAAGTGGAAACGGTCCAGCAACAGATCGTGGACGTCATTCGCCGTTTGGAAGATGCCGGCCAGATTTCGACGCACGCTGAAGAGCAGGACGAAGAGATGATCCAATAGTCGGGCGCGCGGCAGGAGTGGGATCTGCCGTAGCCGCTCACGGCCTTGGGCCGTGAATGGTTGCAATCTGCCGACCGCAGCAGGTCAGCGGCATACCAAGCCACCAGGATTCCTTCCCCAACTATATCAAACAGTTGCGGCCGACCTCACGGAACGTCGTCATCGTCGCTCCTCTCGCCCCATCGCGTCTCTCGCCATATCCCCCCTTCACCCAATCACACCGGCACGTATCATAGAGAGTTTCGCGCATCGCCTTGGTACGCGCGCCAGACTTGGCATGAGGCGCTGAGCGGCTGGGGCCCCTGCACCGGCCACACCACAACACGATCACCGAAAACGGAATGCAATGGCCAAAACGCCGATGATGCAGCAGTATTTGGACGCGAAAGAGGCGTGTGGTGATGCGCTATTGCTCTTTCGCATGGGCGACTTCTACGAGCTCTTCAACGAAGATGCAAAGGATGCAGCCCGCGTACTGGGACTGACGCTCACCAGCCGGGACAAGGGGGAAAACCCGATCCCCATGGCCGGCTTTCCCTACCATCAACTTGATGGGTATCTGGCCAAGATCATCAAAGCGGGATACCGAGCGGCCGTTTGCGAACAGGTCGAAGATCCCAAGCAAGCGAAGGGACTGGTCAAGCGAGAGGTCACGCGTGTCGTATCGCCTGGGACCCTGACCGACGACGCGCTGCTTGATCCGCGCGAGAGCAACTTCCTGGCCGCCATCGCGCAAAGTGGCAAGGAAAACGGAGACCCGCAAGCGGAGATTGGCATTGCCTGGGCCGAGCTATCGACCGGCAAGTTCATGGCCGCGACGTTTCCCGCGCGCCAATTGGGCGACGAACTAACGCGGATCGGGCCAAGCGAGTGCCTGGTGGCTGACGACGCTCCGCCACTGCCGGACCATTTCGCGCAATCCTGCATGATTACGAAGCGTCCCGCTTGGGCGTTTTCGTACGAAACGGCCACGACCAATCTGACCAAACACTTTCAGACAGCAAGCCTTGAGGGGTTTGGTTTCTCGGACGACGATTCCGCGGCCGTTCGAGCCGCAGGCGCGGTGTTGGAATACATGCTCGAGACACAACGCAGCTCACTCGACCACTTTGAAGCCTTGGTCCCCTACCGAGTTGGTCGTTATTTGGAGCTCGACGAATCGACCCGTCGCAGCCTGGAGATCACGCGCACCATGCGCGACGGGCGTCGCGAAGGCTCGCTTCTGGCCGTGATCGACCGGACCTGCACCGCGATGGGCTCGCGTCTGCTGTGCGATTGGATCGCCGCTCCGTTGACCGACCGCCCTGCAATTGACGCGCGGCTTGATGCCGTCGAAGAAATGATCTCGCAGAGTCAGCTCCGCACCGATGTGCGCGAGCATCTCAAGGGCATTTACGATTTGGAACGCCTCTTGGCGCGCGTCGCCACCGGCCGCGCCAGCCCGCGCGACTTGAGTTTCGTGGGTCGGACGCTTGGCAGCCTGCCACCGATAAAAGAGTTGATCAAGGACCGCACCAGTCAACGGCTCAAGGAGATCGACAAACAACTCGATCCCTGCCCCGACCTGTGCGCTCGCCTTGACAGTGCCTTGGTGGACGAGTGTCCTTTGACATTACGTGACGGAGGGATCATTCGGCCCGGCTTCAATGAACAGCTGGACCAGTATCGTGAACTCGCAGCGGGTGGCAAACAGTGGATCGCGCGCTACCAGGCCCAGGAGAGCGAGCGCACGGGGATCGCCAAGCTGAAAGTCGGTTACAATAAGGTCTTTGGCTACTATTTGGAAATCTCACACGCCCATCAGCAGGAAGTGCCACCCGAGTACATTCGCAAACAGACGCTCAAGAACGCCGAACGTTACATCACGCCTGAATTGAAAGAATACGAAGAGAAGGTGCTGGCTGCGGATGAAAAAGCGCAAGAGCTCGAGTACCAGATCTTTGCCGAACTGCGCGACACGGTTCAAGCTTCCTCGCGGCGGCTGGCGACTACCGCACTGGCACTCGCTCAGTTGGATGTCGTTTGCGGGTTAGCGGAACTGGCATCGCACCAACGGTATTGCCGCCCCACCCTGGTCGATGAACCGAGACTCCAGCTGATCGACGGTCGGCATCCGGTACTCGACATCATCGAACCGCAGGGCACGTTCGTCCCCAACAATACGATCGCCAACGAGAAAGATGGCTCGATCCTGTTGATCACCGGCCCCAACATGGCCGGCAAGAGCACGTACATTCGGCAAGTGGCACTGCTGACGTTGATGGCACAGATCGGCAGCTATGTGCCCGCCACGCATGCGGAAATTGGCATCGCCGACCGCATCTTCGCCCGTGTCGGTGCCAGTGACGAACTGTCGCGTGGCCAAAGTACGTTTATGGTGGAAATGACCGAGACGGCGCGGATCTTGAATAACGCCACCGTGCGAAGCCTGGTCGTGTTGGATGAGATCGGTCGCGGCACCAGCACTTATGATGGCCTTTCGCTGGCTTGGGCCATCGTCGAACACTTGCACGACCATATCGGTTGCCGCACACTGTTCGCCACTCACTATCACGAGCTAACCGACCTGGCCGGCACGCTAGCCGCCGTGACGAATCTGAATGTTTCGGTCAAGGAATGGGAAGACCATGTCGTCTTTCTGCACAAGATCGTACCCGGCGCGGCGGACAAGAGTTACGGTATCCACGTGGCCCGGCTGGCCGGAGTGCCACGTGACGTGAACGAACGTGCCAAACAGATTCTCGCGCAGTTGGAAGCCGAACACCACGATGATCGAGGGCGGCCACGCATCGGTGCAGGCCGATCCACACGTCAACGAGGCGACATCCAATTGACATTGTTCGCCCCGGTCGAACACCCTCTGCTCGACTCGATCCGCAGCATCGACGTCAACCGCCTAACTCCCTTGGACGCCTTGCAACTCGTGCAAAAATGGCAAGAAGAATTGCACGAGGATTGACTGCTCAATGTGTGGCACTGGCTGAGCGAGCGCAAGAATGCGCTGCCATTATCACACAACGCAATCGCGAGCGAAGCCAGTGCTCGGCGAAGCGGCAACACGCGTGCAAATGGAACGCGAAAGCACCCTCCAATGGCACGCGATCAGGTTCATCACCTATCCTTGTCCTTGGGACCAGTCGGGTGGCACTGGCTGAGCGAGCGCAAGAATGCGCTGCCATTATCACACAACGCAAACGCGAGCGGAGCCAGTGCTCGGTGAAGCGGCAACACGCGTGCAAATGGAACGTCAAAGCACTGGCTCCGTTCGCGAAGCGAGAGGCATTTCGCACTCGTGCAAGTGGCCAACGAATACGCCGAGTCCCCGCTCACTCAGCCAGTGCCACACAGACGTATCAGCTCAAATGCCCAGGCCTTATTCGCTGTCGTCAGCGTCATCCTCGTGCCAAGCACTCAAGATCTGGAACAGGTTGCTGTATTGATCGGTCCAGACACGAATCTCGCGGTCGGGCAGCTCCACGGCCTCGCAGGCAACTGCCACGTCGGGGACGTTCAGGAACGAATCGTTATTGGTCACCAATAACCATTCAGATGACGAATCGGCCCCACCCCCGTGGTCTTCGGCATTGACCGCCACGACTTGCATTCCGTAGTGTTCGGCCAACAACGCGACGATCGGCACGAGATTGAGGTGCCGATTACTGGTGTGCACGGCAAGCACGCCGTCGGACTTGAGATGTTTCAAGTAGACGGCCACCGCCTCGACGGTCAGCAAGTGAGCCGGAATGGCGTCACCGCTGAACGCATCAAGCGCAATGACGTCGTAGTGCTGAGGTTTTTCTCGTTCCATCGACAACCGCGCATCCCCCTCGACCACACGCACTTCGGCAGGCGAGCCACTCATGAACGTGAAGTACTTTTTTGCGATGTCAATCACGTCCGGATTGATCTCGTAAAAGTAATAGTAGTCACCCTTCCGGCCATAAGCGGCAATCGTACCGGTGCCCAACCCGACGGTGGCAACGCGGAGCGGACGGTCCGTTCCCAGATGGGTCAACGTCAACCCGATCCCGCTCTCGCTATTGTAGTAGGTCGTCGGTTCGCGCCGCCGTTTGGGCTTGCGCAACTGAACGCCATGCAGAATCCGCCCGTTGTACAGATTGCGCCGTTCATCCGCCGTGCCTTGACCATATTCCACAACACGTAACACGCCGTAAAAACTGCGGCGGGATACCAAGTTGTCGTCTTCTGGCACTTCGAATGCGAACGCCACAACCGCCACTCCGGCCAGCAAGACAACGGGGACCAGCAAGCTCCACAGACTCTTCCACGACCGCCCCATGCGCACCGCATTGCCCAGTTTCCCCATCAGGATATGATCCCTCGGGTCTGCCTCCACGTCGCGCCGCCATAGCGATCGTTTCCAGTCACGCAGTTGCAACATGACCAGTCCGAACAACGCCTGCCACCAGAGCGACCAGCGTCGTTCCCGCTTCCACCAACTGCTGAGCACTACGACTAACGCCAAGAGCCCCCCTCCGACCAGGAAGATCGGTGATTCGATATACTGGGTGAACAGCTTGGGACATAGCAGCGCGACAAACATACCTCCCAGCGCCCCCCCGGCCGAAATGAACAAGTAGAAGAGTGTCAAATGCCGTGGCCCCGGTTTGTTGCGCACCAGTTCGCCATGACAGAGCATGCAGATACAGAAAAGCGCAGAGAGGTAGAGCGTTGTTTCCAGTGTGATACTGTCCAGGAAATCGGGAATCGTACCGCTGATGCCAAACGGTTTGAGCAGCGGCTTGAAGAGATCGATCAATGGCTGCACATTGTCGCTGAACAATACGGCCGCGATCATCAGTAGCACGACCAAGGTCGCGGCGGCAAATAGATTACGTCGGTACCAGAACTCGCTGTCGAAACAGAGAATGAACGTAATCAAATAGAGGCTCAGTGGCACGACCCAGAAGAATGGCACCACGGCCACGTCCTGGCAGATCTGGTTCGTTACGGCTAACAACCCCATCGAGCCGAATGCCGGCAGCGCCAGCCAAATGAGCAACCGCCAACCATTCAGAGCATCCTCGTTGCCGGCCATCGCATCATTGGCTTCGCTAGCCGCTACCGCCGGCAGCTTCCACCGTGCGACAGCCAACGCCAAACCGCCAACAAGTACCGCGAAAGCAAAAAAACCGCTCGACCAGAGCCTTCCCTGTGCCGGAATGTCGAACATCGGCTCAATCCAAAACGGGTAGGAGAGCAAGGCGGCCAGGGACCCGAAGTTCGAGAGCGCGTAGAATCGGTACGGGGAACGCCCGGCGAAAGCACGACTGTACCACACTTGGACCAAGGGCGCCGACGCGGCTAACAGCAGGTACGGGAGCCCGACGCTGGCGGCCAACAATGCAAGGATGCGCCACTGCGGATTGCTGCTGCCGACCGGCTTCCAAGCGGGGTCAGGGACGATCGGCAACACACAAAGTGCGGCGATCAGCAACGTCACATGGATGATCCCTTGCCAGCGTGTGTTGGGCAATCGGTCTAACAGATGAGCGTAGAGGTACCCGACGAGCAAGAAGACTTGAAAGAAGAGCATGCAAGTGGTCCAAACGGCCGGACTCCCACCAAACCACGGCAAGATCATCTTGCTGACCATCGGCTGGACTTGAAACAACAAGAAGGCACTTACCAACACCGTCGCCGCACACCAGCCTGTCAAACCGAATTTACTTTGTCCCATGGTTGTCCTGCAAAACTGCTCGCTCCTTGACTGCTCGTTGCTGACCTACATCTGGGCTAACCCAAATCTGGGCTAACC
>JAJRVM010000321.1 GCA_024277285.1 Planctomycetota bacterium | reverse complement strand
AGCGGGGTTCGCATGCGGTAGACTACCTTCCCGACTGGCTTTGGTATGGCCACGCGGAAGCGTTCAACAACGGAATGTATGTTGGAGCGTTAACCGTTCGATTCGAAGAAGCGTTTTTGCTGGCTGCTTTGGTGGCCAGTACACCAGCTTTTCTGGCGGGAATACCGCCTATTGTGCTTGGGGGTGGTGGTGCTGGAGTGGGGATGGGAGCTTGTGGGGAGCTCATTATCGCATCGGGATCCACGATCACCATCCCCGGCAGCGTTGTCGGTGGCGGCGCCATTTCGACAGGTATCGGTGGCATAGCCGGGCTCGCACCAGGCGGATTGGATCCGGTGCTTGGGCACCTGATCGGTCCGCTGGAAATGAGGGGAGTAGCCCCAAACAGAATAGCGACGCTTGAATCCAAGCTCGCTTCCCGAAGTATGACGCGGGTGGAATGGAAGGAGCTTAGCCAACTACGACGAATTGAAGCAAACGGCCTCCAGCAGGTCAGTCGATGGGGGCGCCCTGGCCTTCAGGCGGACGACTGGGTTCAGCTAGGTGGCCCAACTCGATTGAACTACATCCTCACTGGAAAATGGCAGCCAGGATTTGGGAACAAATTCACGCCATTCAAAAACGGTGAAACGTACTTCCTGCCCAGAGAGCAAATCGTCTGGCCATCTGGCTGGGGGCTTGATGGCCGATGGAAGGGGTTATTCAACCAAAGGATTTACGTCGGAGCAGGGTTTTGATGAGCGCCCTCCAAGCTATAGGCGGTGGAGTGCTCATACTCCTTGGCGGATTCATTATGACTATGAACTGGGGCGTTGTTGTTCAATGGTTGTGGAAAAACAAGCATAGTTCATGGATTCCAGTAGTAGGCGGTACGTTGGCAGCCGTTGGCGCAGCAATTGTCCCCTTGTCATCTGTAAACGCACTTTGGTGGGTTCCGCTAGTGATTGATTGGGGTTGCTTGCCTGGACTCGCCTACACGATGGCGTATTTCGCTTGGCGTTCTCTTACTCACAGGAGAGATGACGTGTAGAAGTCGCTAAACTGTTGCCCCAAGGAGTGCAGCGAAAGACCTCCCGGGCCTAGATCGTACGGGAAAGGTTCATGGAGAGCTTCCCCATCCGAAAGATCTAGGCAAGTATGATCCTGCGGACTTGCGAAGCCTTCAGGATGAGCTTCGCAAAAGCGTTCAGGAACGAATTCGGGTAACGGATCAACTGGGGCGGCACAGGCCTCACGGACAGCGTCAGGGAGCTGAACAAGATATAATCGAGGCAATTGAAAAACATTTGAGTGGATCATGACGACCAACAACTCTCAAGGGATGGATCTTCTCAGTGAATTGCTGGATGATCCCGAAGCTTTCGATAGTCGCGGCAAAGCATATGAGCTATTGCAAGAGTATTTCAAGGGAAAGCCTCTTGGCACTCTCCGCCCATTATTGAAGCACGAAAACGTCTGCGTACGACGATCTGCCGCGTTTATCGTTGCGGAATTGGGCACTGCCGGAAGTGGCTTGGTCTTAGATGTCGTACCGCTGATATCCGATTCGGATTTGCATATTCAATGGTACGCCCTCGAATCTGTGATGGTGGCTTCAGACTGCGGCTATCTCGATCAGTTTATCCACGTTGTTCGAAAATTGGAGACTTCCAACTCTTCGCTTTGTTACCTGCTAATGCGATTGGTGTCAAATGCGAGTCGAGCACAAATCGAAGCTAGTATTCGATGTGTCGATAAGTTGAAACGTAACAAGATCGCCCACAAGCGAGGCTTAACCACTCTATTGAAATGGCACACAGTCAGTAACGATCAGGTCATTGAAATGCTAAGTGACCCGAATGAGCTCATCAACAGATATGGTGCAATCGTTGCGAAGCGATGCATGGAGCGATCGCCTGAGTTGATCCAACACGCTGCCGATAGCGAAAATGAAGTCGTGTCGCAATTCGCAAGAGAGTCGGTCGAATAAATTGTGCCGGGCCGAATTGCGGTCGTACTCTTGACCGAATTATGACTGTATGGATTTGGGGAGGGGGAAAAGGGAGACACACAGTATTTCGGACAAGCGTACGAGTTTAGGTAATTTTGGGGGGGCAGGTCTTGACTTATAACTTACCGCAGGCGACGGCGGTGGTTCTTCCCCCGGCTGAACCGGCTGTCCGCGAATCCGAAGGATTGCGCAATTGCTGAACTCGAACTTTTGGGCAGCGCGATCCGGGTGGCCGCGAGACGTGTCGGCTTTCGCCGATCCGCGGATCGCGGCCACGGCATCGTCGGCCGTTTACAGCGCGGCGGGCCGGGTGACTCAGATGGTCAGTCAAGACGGGACGAGCACCTACGGCTATGACGCGAAGAGTCAGCTCACGTCGGGCACGCACACGTTTCAGACGGACGAGACGTATACGTACGACAACAACGGCAACCGCACGATGAGCGGTTACCAGACGGGGGACGATAACCGATTGACCAGCGACGGTACGTACAATTATACGTACGACGACGAGGGCAACCGGACGCTGCGCACCAGTATCAGCACGGGCGAGGTGACGGAGTACGTGTGGGACTATCGCAACCGGCTGGTGAAGGTGACCGACAAGAACGCGCAGGGCACGACCACCCAGGTAGTCGAATATGCATACGACGTATTCAATCGCCGAATCGCCAAGTCGGTTGACACCTCTTCACCGTTTGACATGACCGACGCGGTGATCGAGCGATACGTTTACGACGACATCCATAACAGTATGGCATCCCTGGACGGCGGCAACGTGGTGCTCGACTTCGTCGATCCCGACGGCAGCGGCACGCAGCCGATGGCGCTTGCCAAGCGTTATCTCCATGGTGAGGCAGTCGATCAGATCCTGGCTCAGGAGGACGTAACCAAAACGCTCAGCGACACCTCGCGCACAACTCTGGCCGCTGGTCGACAACCTCGGCAGCGTCCGCGACCTGGCCAAGCAGGACGGCACGATCGCCGCGCACTATATCTACGACACGTACGGTACCGTCACCAGCGGCGACACGTCGCTGACCCGTTACCTGTTCACCAGCCGCGAACTCGACACGGCCACGGATCTTCAATACAACCGCGCCCGCTGGTATGATGCAGAGGTCGGCCGCTGGCTCAGCGAAGATCCGCTCGGGTTTATCGCCGGTGATGCGAATGTTGGAAGGTATGTGGGGAATCGCGTCATCGGAGTGGTAGATCCGAGTGGAATGGCGGACCGGATAATCCCAGACGAGGAGATAAAGCGACTTGAAGAGCTTCGAGACAAGTACAACGGGTATGCGGACCGGGTTGATCACGAGAGCTACACTACGCTTGAGTCGATAGTAGATTTCCTTCATTATCTGATACACGAGCGAAAGGACGACTACTTTGGTTCCTGGGATAACGATGAAGAGCGATTTGCAACCGACTGCGGTTTTGTGCTCGGAGGAATCGATGCCCATATGGGTTTTTGGGGCTACGTGTATCACTCTAGGCAGGATACCCGGTTTATGGGGAAGGTCTACCCGGAAGGCGGCTTTTCTGGGTTCAAGGATGAGCTAAACGACAACTCCAATACGATTCGACATGTCTGGGCCGCGATTGTTTTTGCCTATGACTATGGTGATACGCTGGGAACCATTGGCGGCTGGTGGAGAGATAGGGAAGACACACCTGACAAGTTGAAGGATCGCAGGCTTGCATACGTCGGAGCTGATCTCGGAGAGGAGCTTGACGACGTATCCGACCCGTTGGGTTGGGATCTAGATGATTTCGATCAAGGGTTCGCGAAGTACTTTGCGACTGAAGAAGTGTATGAGCGTTTGGCGAACAAATACGGATGGTAGCTAACATGTGGTCGAGACGATGGCGGATGCGCGATGCGTTGGCGTTAGTACTCTTGATTGGCACGCTGGGACTGTCGGCGGTCAGTGTCTTTGACAAGAGGTTTCGGGCATTCACGCCGATCTATCACGATAACGCTGTACTGATCGAGTTACAGTACCACGCCGGTGATCTGCGAATAGAGTATTTGGACGACAGGAGCACGACGCGAACGGTCGTTGTGCCCGACTACTACGACTCGCGGGTCGTGAAGTCGGTTCAGCATCTTGAACGAGGGCTGATCATTCAATTTCGGGGCGGTCGGACCGTTGAAATTGTCGGTGACAGCTTCCGCTTTTCGGGGAACTAGGTTCCTAACTGCACTTTAGTTGGACAGCGCCACATTCGGCCGTAAATATATACTGAAATTGATCTTCCGTCGAGAGCAGGAAATAAGCGATCCTCCGTGTGCATTAAAGTCACACGGACTCACGGAGGATCGCCAAAATGACTTTGAAGGAACTCAAATGCCTTGGTCGGGAACAATTCGGGGTCAGGTCTTGACTTATAACTTAAAGCCGTTGCGCTGTGGTGATGACTCGGCCATTGTGAATCGAAATCGAGAACGGTATTTGCCATGTAACGGTCCGTGGATAGGAACGCCGGGTGATTGTGCGCGACCATCGGAACCGCCAGAAATGGTTCGATCTTTTGGATCGCGTCGCGGTCCGATTCGGTTGCCGTTTTTCGCCTGGGCGTTGATGGACAGCCATTTCCACTTGTTGCTGCGCAAACGTGTGCCGGGCTGAATTGCGGTCGTACTTTCGACCGAATTATGACGGTATGGATTTGGGGGGTAAGAACGCGGTTGTACCGAATTGCTGAGAATTTTGGAGCAGTCGGCGGCGACGGCGGCGCTCTGGCGGCCGTTGATATCAGCGCAGTATCCGATGGCGCACCGATCGTTTTTTATTGTGAGAGGATCGGTGCGAGAAGTTTGCTGCTCGAATTAGTACGACCGAATTGGCCCGCTAGACGTTGGATGTGTGATGTTCGCGGTGGCTCCTTAACCACGGTTCGAGCACTTCGACGGCCGAGGGGAAGTCGTAACCGAGTGCCATCAGCAAGTCGATGTTGTTGAAGTTTCGGCCGCAACTGAAGCAGT
>JAJRVM010000320.1 GCA_024277285.1 Planctomycetota bacterium | reverse complement strand
CCCCTACCGGGGCTAACGATTCTCTTGATAACGACACCGGTGCCTTACGGCACCGGCAAAGGCTGTACCGGCCCTGCCGGGCCGAATTCGCTGCTTTTACCGTGAGTCGCTGTGTTGAAACGAAGCACCGTGAACGGCTACCTTTTTTCCGACTGCCCAGTATGCGGTTGCCGGTGTCACACGAATCTGGGCGTGGCAGGAAGCTGCGTGTGTGCCGGGTTACGATACGCGCCGGTGGAAGGTTGTACCGAGGATGGTCGCGCGATGGCGTGAAATGTGCTAATCGGCCGTAAGCTGCGTCAGGACCTGCTTAAGCTCCTCAGGGAGATCATCATGGGCACCGATAAAGACTCGTTGCACCATGCCAGTGGCGTCGATGACGACCAGTTGGGGGATCGAGTTGACGTGGAAAAGTTTGCCGATTTTGCCGTCTTCGTCCAACGCCACGTTGATGTCCCAATTCCGCTGTTCGATGAACTGGCGAATCGTATCAGCGGTTTCAAGCTGGTTGACGGCTACCAACATGACCTTGTCGGAAGGGAATTCGGCGACCGTCTTGGCCGTATCAGGCATCGAGGCAACGCACGGTCCGCACCAGGTGGCCCAGAAGTCGAGGACAATCACTTTGCCCTTTTGCATCGAGATGCGAAACCCTGAGTCGTCAAGCAACTTGGCGTTGAAAACCGGCACAGGTTTCCCGACCAAAGGTGACTCGCCGCCGCGACCGTTGCCCTTGCCATCAGTTGCCTGTTCAAATTTCGGTTCCAAGGCAGGTCGGAGTGTCCAGTCGGCAAAGGAAATTGACGGTGATTCGGAATAGCGTGATGCCGGCATCTTGCTAAGTGTGCCCATCGACAGTTCGCGTGTTTGGGAAAGCGGAATTGCGATTTTACCTAACGCCGGATGCTGCCCGACTAACGCGTCATCCACAATTCGCTCGGGCTTGATCCGAATATTGGAACCGTCCGTAAAGAGAATACGCATCAGGCCCTGGAGGGCATCGGCCGTTTCCTTATTGGCTTGTTCCGTTTGCGGCCAGATGATCCCCGCCAGCCGTTCTCGGGGGACCGTGATTTCGTCCAATCGCGAGACGAATGATACCTGTTTGTCGTCGAGTGCCATCAAGCGACCTCGCAGCAGATCGCCGTTATAGGCGACCAGAATCTCCGTGGGAGGCGATTGCTTGCGAAATCGAGGGATTGTCAACAGCCGATTGCGGCGTTCCTCATCCGCGAGCGCATTCAGGAGATCGCCACGACCGCGCCGAACCATCGGGTTGAGCAGCGTGACAAGTACCGGCTTGGCTTTGGCGGCCCCAACGACTCTCGCGTTGCCTATTCCCCCCACGCGGACATTCAGAGGTTGGATATCAAACGTCAATTCTCGACCCGTTATCTTGGCCCGGTTGATCGCGAACTGCAAAACCTCTTTGCCACTCTCATAAACCACGATCTTCTTGGGGTAGATCCGGAAACGAAACGAGTTGGTACCATCGTGGGTTTGCACCTGAGCGTTTGCACGCATGCCCATGCCCATTTGGACTCTCATGCCGTTGGCTCCACGCATTCCCATCGCCTGGACCACCACGCGGCTGCCCTGCGCGCGGTAGAGCATGATGCTGCTGACTTGCCCCACTCTGCCGGCAGAGTCACCGAACAACGAAATGCGGATCAGTGCGCCGGTGCTCATGTTCCATTTCACATCGAACGCGATTTCGTCCGCATCACGGATGTTATCGTAGGCGATTGTCGCACGGCCCCGTATCGTCATTTCCTTGCCAGTCCGTTCCACGTTCTCCTTACGGCCCGGTTTAATGACCCACTGCGGGTCGTCAAAACTGCGCGAGATCGAGCTGGATCGTCTTCCCAACTCAATCGCGACCGCGACATTCCGGTCTATTTGGCTGCGACCCGTGTGCGGGACGACAATATCCAGATGCGAGGAATCGATACCGTGAATACTGCAAGGCAGAGCATCGCCATTGCGCAGGAAGATGCGGTCGAGGAACCGATGACCCGGTGTGGCGGCATCTGCCGAGTCTAGTTTCCGGGTGACACGAAACGACATGTCGGTCGGCAGCACACACGCATTGAGCCCTCCGACGGGGCGCCAGCCGGCGGCATCGCCCTGTTGCGCGACTGCCACCAACGTACCATGCAATCTTCCTTGTTCGTAGTTGAGTGTATCGAGATTGGCGGTCTTCGTTTCATTTTGGGGTTCGGCAAAATGAATGTTGAATAGCCCGTCCGTTCGAGCGGTGACGGGGGCGTCGGAATACGACGTTGTCATCGAAAGCACGTTGTCTTGAATCGAGGCCAGATTCCCGGTGATCTGTGTGCCGTCGAGAAACGAGATGCGAGTGGGAACCGACTTGCTTGCCGGGATCGCCTCGTTTCCCAGGTCGATGCTGTCGATATCGTCCAGAGGTATCGGCTGAGTGCCGTTGGCGGGCATTTTCAAAACCAACACGCGCGCCGCGGTATCGACGCGCGTGATGACTCCGGTTAGCGCCTTCTTTTGCTTGGCCGTGCGAACGCGAACCGAACCGGCTGGCAGTTCCGTGGTTGTCTCGTCCCAACCGCTTGCACGCAGATTGGCCAGTTTCAGTGTTGCGCCTTTGTTTTGAATATAGAGTCCCGTTAGTTGTGCGGTCGGCGCGGTGGGTCCCTTCATCTTGCCCAACAGGCGTCCCAGCGACGAAAACACCGAAAGCTCGCCGGTCACGGGGTTCCATTGCAAGCGCAGATCGAGCGTTTGCGCCTTTGCCGGAATCGTGTCGATGACTTCAAAATCGCCGTTGGCACCGAGCGTTTGCAATACGAGGTCGTTTTCCCACGTCTCTAATTTGATCACGGTCTTGGAAAGCCGAACGTCGTCGGGCCGGGCGAACGAAATCATGAACCCCGGTTTGCCCGTCCAACTTAAGGTCAATTCGATTTCGGAAAGCCCGCCCATATGGAGATCGCGATACAGTTCGGCACCGGTGACTTCCGTCACGATGCGCCCGTCGATTGCGCGCGTCCACTCCGAGATTTGTCGCCCGTGGTGCAACGTCTTCCAATCGCTCAGCATGCCAAGTCCGACCGATCCGGCCGTTTTACGATTATGTCGTTGCAACCCGATCAGATGTGACCGTTTTATTCGAAGTTCCCCGTGACGCGGACTACGGATGACGACGTCCTGGTCCGTGATTTCAACGAGATCGCCTAGAAATACGTCATTGGTGACGGTCACGAATCGAAAGGGCTGCTCTGAAATGACCGGTTCCTCGGGCGTTGGGTACTCGATCGCTCGCAACGCACTGAGCTCAAGGGTGAAGGGAGTAGCGAAGTAGGGTGATTGCCAGCGTAATGTTTTGTCGTTGGCATCGCACAAGATGCCCGGCAGTTGATCTCGATTGTGCCAATGCAATGTGCCAAGCTGGCCTCGCCCTTCGGCCAGCGAGAGATCGACTACGGCACCAAGGAGCACCACGGTGGCGGCCAACATGACGCCACCTTTCCACCAACGTTTTAACCGGATAAGTGCCGATTGCATTAACAGCTACCTCTCGTAGATCGGTAGGAATCGGTAGTCGAGCGCCAACGACAGCAACGCCATCGCCGTGGAGTACTGTGGCCCGCCATGTCCACCCTGGAAGCTGCCATCATCTTGCTGAATCTCCTTCAGGATACGTGTGTTTTCCCGTTTCCATTTGGTCCACGCGTCAAAATCACCCTGGAACAAGGCTTGTGACATGTAGTAGCGAAAGTAGAAGGGGTAGCCCGATTCCTGGTGCTCAAGATTGCCAGTGATGTAGTCCAATGTCGCCGTGTATTCACTCCACTTCTTCCGCTTGCCGATCGAGTAAACAAGCGTGGCGATCGATGACCGGTTCATCGATTGGCCCATGCCTCCCATGCCGCTGGCATAGGCGACCGTGCCATGGTCGCTGGTCGCACCCTTGTAATACTCCAGCGCCCGGTCAATCGACTTGTCAGAGACTTCGATTCCCGCGTTGCGTGCGGCGAGCAGGCCGATCAGGACGGCGCCGGAGACCGATGTGTCGGCGCTATTGTCGCGCGGCGAGTACCGCCAGCCACCCAGGCGGTTGTTCTTCTGCGAAGTGATCGCGGCACGCACGGCAAGTTCAAGTGCCTTGCCGATCGAACGCCGTCGCGTTGTCTGTTTGCCGGCTGGCCACAACTGCGTTTCATCGACCGCGCCGTACGATTCGGCCAACGCCAGCATGCCGAACCCGTGGCAGTACATGCTGCTGGGTATGTAGCCGGTGTTCGCATCCTGGCTCTCGATGATCCCACGCAAAGCGCGACGAATAACCAGGCTGTGCGGTCCAAAATTTGGATCCTCGCCGTTAGCCAGAAACGCGAGCATACAGATTCCGCCGATGCCCTGACCATAGCCGCTCGGCCACGCCCCGTTTTCCTGCTGGGTCTTGGCCAGATAGTTGAGCCCGCGCTCGTACATCAAACGAACGTCTTGAGGGACCTTCGCGCCGTAACGAATCGCAGGCCCCTGAGCCCGAACGTGCGCTGCGCTGCCATGCAAGGCCAGCAGAGTAACGATCACGCCGATCATCCAGCGCTGGCAAAGCGGTCGTCGATCGCGTCGCGCGCCCGCTTGCGGAGCCCGCAACGTGGGCCGGTCGGCATGGTCGGTTGTAGTTGCCAAGGTATCTGTCACTTGCGACGGTTCTTGTAGATTGTTCATTCCGTTCCCGCTGTGCCACTTCGCTCCAGAGCTTCAAAAAACGCGTCGAGTCCTTGCCGGAATTCGGCCGGCAACTCAATTCCGCTGACTCCGGTCGATTGCCGTACCGAGCGAGAAGCGGTGTCCGCCTTGGTTTCCGCGCCGCTGCCAAGCAGTGCCAACGCCGATTGATCGGTCTTGCCGGTTCCGCCACCGCCAGGCGACGAGCCGCCACCCCCGCCGCCACCCTTGGGATTGATCCGTTTGGTTTGCAGCAATAGCTCGATCGCTTCGGTTTCGGCGGCAATCGTTTCGGCACCGGTTTCCGGTGTTACCAGCAATTGCTGTGCCTCGACCATCACCTCTTCCACACGTGTGAGCAGCGCCATTTCGCGCGCGAACTTCGCTTCGCTTTCGGGCAACGCGCGGATCTTCTCGGTGACGTCGCCTACGCGCGATGCCAACTCGGCCTGCGTATCAGCCAGCTGGTTCGCCTGCTGCAAATACGCGTCTTGGTCTAACGCTGGTTTTGCTTGTTCAAGTGCGCGTGTTTCTTCACGCAATTCCATTTCTTCGTGGAGGATTCGCATTACTTCCAGAACGACGGAGGGTGGCAAACTGCCACCTTTGGAGCCCGGTCACGAGCCCCCGCTGGCTCACCCAGGGCCGACGAGCTGTTCGGCCCATCGGTCGAGTGTGTCGGCCCAAAACTCCGCGTCCGCAATGGACTGGCCATTCATATTATCGCGCAGTGACTTGGCGATGCCGTGCAGGTTGCTGACCACGTGAGTCGATTTCATCTCGTTCAATACGGTCTTGAACTTGCCCTCTTGCACACGGTTGAAATAAGCCTCGAGATCGTCTTCAATCACATAGATATCATCGCCGTGTTGAATCTCACGGTCGGCGACTTTTGCAAGCCTTTCGCGATCCGTTTTCGCAGCTTCATGCGGGTTCAAGCCAAACCCTGACTCAACCGACTCGTTCAGTTCTTTGGCGACGGCAATTTGACGCCGCGAGGCGGCTTTGAGTCGCTTCACAAAGGTACTTCCTTCCAGGTCGCCTAGCAGTTTCTTAAGCTCGTCGGCCACTCTAGCGAACTCGGCCAACAAGTCTTCCTGTTCGGCGACTGCCTCTTCCACTTTCTTTTTCGCGGGGCACGACTTCGCATCCTCTTTGGGTTTCGAGCCGCCACCGACGACAGCGGTGCCGGGTAGTCGCAATTGTGGCTGCCCCGGTTTCTTTTCGGATGCATCCGTTTCCTTTGGCTTGTCAAGCTCGTTGAAACCGGATTCGACATCGACCACCTGCGGCACGACTGCGCTCGGCTTCGCCGGTTTGGTCTTGCCTGGCGGCCCGGTGCGAGGGTCACGATTCTTACCCACTTGCGGTGGGGTCTTGGAGTCGGATGCTGGGGGCGACGGTGGCTTGGGCGGTGCCGCTCCCGGCGCATTGGCCGCGTCACTCAGCAAGTCCGCCACCGACGGCATGCGTTTGTCGGCGATCTTCTTGAGTGCCTGCAGCATTTCAGCCCATGTCTCCAGAGTCGCCACGTTGAATTCCTTGTTGCGCGTGGCCTGCTTGACCAGTTCCTCGCCCACCATGGCTAGCGTTCCGAGTCGTCTCGCGTTGGCTTGCTCAGCAGCGGCTTGGGTTTCAATCCGGCGCCGCGTCTGTGGCTTGTCAAGCTGCTCGGCTGATAACGCGCGAATGGCTTTATTCTCGGCATAGAGCTGCTGTTCGCGTTCGTACACTTCGTTGGCACGCTGATACCATCTGCGCAACTGATGCGTCAACCAGATGGCATGCTCCTCGGGACTGAGTACGTGAAAGATGTAGGTCGGCGAATAGACTCGTTCACGCCCTGGCAGGTAATCGATGGCAAAGAGGCGCACTTCAAGTGATTGCGGTTCGATCCTCAGGCGTTCGGTCGAAAACGCAGCCTTGGCATTCAATTCACGCTTTTCGGGTGCACCGACCGCGACAATGTGCTCACCCTGGGCAGGGTGTGGATTCCGCACCGGGTCCGCGATCCCTTGCCATTGGATGCCGACCGTCTTGACCCCGAAGTCGTCTCGAGCCAATACTTCAAACGACGTTGTGTCGGTACTCAGGATCACTTGTTCGCGTGGCAGTTTGACACAAGTGACTGTCGGCGCGTCGTCTTCCACGGCTGTGAGTCGCAGGTGAAAGGGTTCTTTGGCCGACAAGCCGAGTTCGTCGCGCCAGTGCATCGTGAGCTCTTGCGAGTCGGCGATCAATGTTGGCGGCACACGAAACAGATTCTCCACGGTGGTCAGCGATTGATCGCCGAGCGTTGCTTCTGATAGTCCCCGTGTGACGGACGCGGAAACTGCCACTCGACTTCCTTTGATCACCGACAGCGAACCGCTACGCACGTCCTGATCGGGGTAAGAGTCGTAGCGCAAGTATTCAGGCAATTCGATATGTGCCATGACTTCCGTTAGTTCAGGACGCGACGTTGGCGCGATGTGGACTTGTTTTCGCGCGTCGCCAATCGCAATGGTCAACGCGTCGGGATCCTTCTGCGGCGGTAGTGAAAACTGATAGCGATCGTCGTTCAACGATGCCTCGACCGCGTTTTGCCGCCCGTATTGTGCGCTGCCAGACTGCGGCTTCCACTGGCTATGCGTCGCCAAGCGAGCATTGATCTGGAACGGCTCGGCATAGGGGACGACCATCTGGTCGGGAATGTCGCTGAGCTGTACGAAAGTGTAACGGGGCGTATCCCGCCACGGGAACAACCACCGTGCAAGTGCGTTGGTGCTGGCGGCGGGCACGATAACCAGTGCTGCCGCGGCGATCGTCATTACTAAACCGGTTCCCCACGCCCAATGGCGATGCCGAGGATGTGGAACCGCGCCACGAAAATCGCAATCGCGTACTTCGTGGTCCACTTGACGCATTGCGGCTTGACAGAGTGCTTCCGATCGCTCCTGCTCGAGTTCGTTGTGCGCCAGCTCGACGATGCCGAGTAGCTGGTCGCCAATGCGGGGAAAGTGATGCCGTAAGAGTCGCGCTGCTTGCTCAAGCTGGCGAGTTTGCCACACCCAGCGGTGCCACTTCAAGGGGATCCCAAGGGCAAAGACGGTGACGCCAGTGAGCAACAGCAACAATCGTAGCCAGGCGGGCGTGTCGCCAAACCGATCAAGTACGAATACGAGCAAGTACGATACCAGCAGCCCGAAGATGCCGGCTAAAACCCCCTCGGCCAATTTGACCATCCACACGCGGCGCCGATAGGTCTCCAGCTTATGGCGCAGCTGTGTCGGGAGCTCCAAATGGTGAGCGTTGCCAACTTGCATGAAATGACTCCTCGTCCTTGTACTTGTCACACAATTTGCTCGATACAAGAGCCTCTCGGCTCGTGACGACACTTTCCAGCCACTATGTTTCCAGCTGCTATGTTCCAGCTGCTATGTTCCAGCTGCTATACCACAGGTTCTTGAAAGGTAACCGTTCACGCGAATTCAAACTCTACGAAGAAAACGAACCGCAGAATATCGAACAAGCAACCGCAGAAGGCCGAAGGAAACAAGCCCATACGGACCTGGATGAGAGCGGTGACCTTGACGCCGTGACGTTGCGTTGCCCCGTCAACGCCAATTCGTCCCATTGCCATCGCATCAGGGCACTTTTCACTTCTGCACTCCTCGCTCGATATTCGATGTTCCGTAACGGTTTAGCCATCTGAAGTGGGACGTGCACCCGAGTTCATTTTCCATCGGACGACCCCCACCGCCTTGTGCGGTGGGTGAAGATGATTGGTACGCTACCCGTGACGTCCCATCTCCCCCCACATCCACGGCCCCCTTTCGTCCCCGCCGCCGAAGGCGGCGGGGACGAAAGGGGGGAGTAGCTGGCATCGCGGGTAGCTCACCAGCCGTTTTCACCCATGGGACAAGCCCATGGGAGTCTCTGGAAAGCGACATTACTTCATTCGGCTAAACTGTTACGAATGTTTCGCAACGACGCGCTTGCACAAAGCGGGTGCGAACACCGTTTGTTGGCTTCGGATTTCGTCATTATTTCGTTATTGGGTGTTTGGTCATTGGGTCATTGGTGATTTCACAGCGCAATCGTTGGGCGGCTCACGCCCGCTGTCCAGCTAGACGGTTCCCACCATTTTACGGCCTATCCAGAAGATGGCTAACAAAAACACAAGAAAACTGGCCCACGCGACATGGCACCAGAGCCGTAGCCGGCGGACTTCAGGCGATGGTTCGGGCAATTGAGCGATCGATTCCCATAGCAATTCCAACTCGCTGGGCCGCATCAGTTGGCCACCGGTGACGTCGGCAAGCTCTTGTAAGACGTCGAGTCGAGCAGGGCGGCCGATTCGTTCCACGACCGTACCTTGGACATCCAGTTTGGTGTCGAGTGTAGCACCGTTCTCTGCGCAGGTGAGCGAAAGCTTGAATGTGCCACGTTCCTCCGGGATGAAGGTATTCGAAAATAACCCCCATTCGTCACCGCGCGGCAGCAGACGGACACTTTCGGTTTTGCCATGCGGGGAGACGACTTGCAAGGCGACGGTGCCCTGTTGTAACGGCTCACCGTCGGCCCCCGCGACATTGGCATAGAACGTGACGCTGTCCCCCACTTGAGGCCGGTCCGGGGTATAATAGAGTCGCATCAGCTCGCCCGCCGCCATACTGCGCTGGTAGGCCATCCAGCGCGCGACCTGGCCCCAGAACCGATAGTGATACTTGTCCTCGACCCCTTCACGCCACCGCCAGACGCCATCGGTGCCCATGAACAGCACTTTCCCTGTCCCGTACGTGTTGGTCACTAGCAGGGGGAGGCGGCCGTACTGATTGCGTTGGGTCTTATGCGTGGCCAGGACCTGGCTGTTGACCTTGGCACGTTCCACAGCGGCATACCATTGGAAGCCGGGTAGTGACTCCCAAAGCGCGGCGTTCGCATCTTCCGAGTCTTCAAGCCGCGTGAGCAGGCTACGGCGGCCGGCGCTCGTTAACTCGAACTGCGCGGCGGTGCGGCTGCCCCAGCCGTGTGGTTGCGAAGGGTCGAGCGTGACGGGATAGAGTGTCTCCAGGTCGGTTCCAACGAACGACAAATGTCGTCCACGCATCCCTGGCATCAGTATCAAGCCACTTGCCTGTCGCTCGACCAGCCCCTTGATCAGACGGCATTGCTCCGTCGTCAATTGACCATCGCCGACGCCCACATCGCCGAGAAACAATACATCGAACTTGGAAAGTGCTTCCATCGTGCCGGGAAACGATTTGAGATATCCGTGGCCACCTCCCACCTTGCTCAAGCCAGGATGAAACAACAGGCAGGATACCTCGACGCCGGGGTCACGTTCCAAGGCATTACGCAGGTACCGGTATTCCCACCTCGGCACCGACTCGACCAACAGCACTTTAATCGCTTCTTCACGAACCGTGATCGGAACGATACGTTGGTTGTTATCGGTCAGCGTTTCCTGCGGATCAGCCGGAACGTCAATCGTCAGCTCGAATTCTCCCACCTCGGCGGGCGTCCATAGGATCGTCTCTTCCAATCGTCCCATTGCCGGCAACGTCACCTCAGCCGTCACCGCTTCGCCTGAGGAGGGTGTAAGCGTGACGGTCACATCCAAGTCACGTGGCAGCATGCAGTCAATGACAAAGGGGATGCGTATCGGCTTTCCCACGACGCCGAACGTCGGCGCATCGACGCGAACCAGGTCGATATCGGGCAGTTGCGTGCTGCTACCAACGCCAACGCTGAAAACGGGGATGCCTTTGACCTTCAGTTGGCTGGCCGCTTGCACCGGTGATTCGCCTGTGTTCCAGTCACCGTCCGAGACGACGACAACCGCGCGTAGGTTGGTATGTTCGGACGTTGTCGCCGCCAATGCGGCATTCAAATCGGTGCCGTCTGTCGGTGTGCTCAACGATGACGAGAACGGCTCCACAACGACGTCCAGCTTGTTACCCACCTGCTCCCATTGGGCCGGGGCGGCCAATTGCGCTGCCCAAGCCTCACGCGAGACCAGTTGGTCGTTGCCGTCACCCGCCATGTCAATCGTTTGCATGCTGCCTGACTGGTCGAGCAGGACCACCAGCGTCGGTTGTTGCTCGGGGACATATTGTTCGAGCCACTCCGGTTGGTTCAACGTGATGGCCACCATGACGACGATCACCAGACGCAGTAATTCGAGCAGACCGACGCGCGGCGCGTACCCACTTCGACGCCACGCCAGGGCGCACAAGAACGCGGCGATCACGACCAGCAGAATGCCGGTCGTGAGGCTCCAAGGAGTCCAAGCAAAAGAGAGACCATGGATCATGGGACCGGTTCCGTTTGCGCGGCTGTGCGGGTGCCGTACGTCAACTTGCGCTCGGGCAAGCAGAGGACTGCCTCGATGATCAAAGCGGCGCCCATGAGGAAAACGAACAGACGCCATATTTCACTGGCCAACGCAGACGTGCTGCCGATCTCTTCCTTCACCGTCCGGTAGTGCAGTCCATGAAAGAGCTTGTCAATTTGCTGTACGTCGATAGGTGCGGCGGCGTCTTCGCTGGCCGGGCGATTCATGGCAACCAGCCGATCTTTGTTCTGGTACGCCGCGGCAAATAACGTTCGGTCAGAAGAAAACGATCCAGCTGGCGCGGTAGAGAGGAGTTTCCACGAAGCAATCTCTTGAGCCGTGGGGCTGCCGGCGGCCAGCTGCCGGACTTTGCCAAGTGTTGCGGCGCCTGTTTCTAAAGCGCGGTGCAGCATGACATAGAATGCCACTCCGTCACGCAGCATGGTCGATTCGGACAAACGGGGCAGTGTTGCACAGAAGTAGAACGTGCCACCGCCCAACGAGCTTCGTTGCAACAGCGTGACGCCGTTGTCGAGTGTGGCAAGAGGTTGACCTTTGCCGTCGACCGTGCAGTAGCGGAAGATTTTCAGTTTACCGAGCGGCAGTGATACACCGCTTTGCGTATGCTGCAATAAATCACTATCACCGCGCCACGTTTGCAAACGCAAGGGTTTGTCGGCATCGGCCGCTTGCCACGCATCCCAGCGAAATCCCGACCACGCCGTGTTGTTGGGTTGTGCCGGAGGGAAAAACAAAACCGGGCGGCCGCTCTCCACAAACTGGCTCAGCTGCTGAGCAACCGTTCCCTCGGGAAGAGGTGCTTGCCAGAGTATCAGCGATGTTTTTTCCCACTTGAGACTGGCGAGTTGTGTCGGCGTGAAGATGTTGGCGGTATACGATAGCGTTGGATCGACCGGCGACGTGGCAGCGATTTGCATCGCGTGGGCCACTCGGGAATCGGTCGATACGATCGCGGTATGACGCTCGGGAGGATCGCCGAAAACGAAATAGAATCGGTTGTCGTGCAGGTTCGCGTCCGCGGGCAATTCGACGTACCCCCAGCCACTGCGCGATCCCTCGCCAAGTGCAAGCGTATGTCCCTGTAACTGGTATTCAATGTCCGTCATCTCGATATTGACGACCGATCGCGCACCATTGATGACGAACTCGATCGGCACGTTGGTCGGCGTGGCGTCGGCCTTGGCCCTACGCACCACAACGTCCAATACGAGCTGCGTCCGGTCGCCAACCAGGCCAAGGCGAGCCTTTTCCACACGTACCGACAGGTTGTTTGTGGCGGTGTCGGGATACGAGAGGATATAGAATCGTACGCCTTCCATCGGAGCGAATCCATCACGTAATCCACGCCATCGACCATCATCCAGTTGCCAATCGGAGGCCTGCATATCGGAACATATCCAGATGTCGGTTCGCCCCGATTGGTTGGCAACGAGATAATCATGTACCGTTTGCAGCATCGCTGGCAGGTCTGCGCCCGTGTCAGTGGGGGTCACGGCGGGCAAGTGCAACAAGGCTTCGGGTGATTCGACCGGCAGGGGGCGGTTGGCCACATTCTCGATCAATACGACGTGGGGCGATCGCCCCAACGTGCGCATTAGCTCGGACAGTTTTCGCAGCGCCGCCGTCTGCTTGGTCGTGCCTGATGCAATATCCTGTTGCTGCATGCTCGCTGACCGGTCCAAGACGATGACCGTGGTGTCGGGAGCACCGCCAAACGCCAACCCCATGCGGCCGCTGGCCAAAGGCCGCGCCACGGCGAAAATCAATGTGGCGATGGCCAGCATCCGCATGGCCATGATCAACCAGTAACGCAGCCGAGCGATGCCACGCGTCATCCGTTTGGCATCAAGCAAGAACATCATCGCCCCCCACGGAATCGTCCGGTGCCGCTGCCGATTGATCAAGTGAATCACGATCGGCAATGCCACTAACGGCAGTGCGGCGAGCAAGATGGGTTGGAGAAATGTCATAAGTGAATCACTACCGCAATTAGCTTCCCGACACCGGTGCGGGAACGGTCGAAATGCTATCGTTCATTTTCCACGCGTTCGCGCCAACAGGAATCGCGCGAGTACGTCGGCATATGACTGGTCGATCGAAACACGCCGGTAATCAACCATGGTGTCCCGTACGGCTTGGTCAAGCCCCTCAAGGTAACGTGCCAAGGATCGGTGGTATTGGCGCGCAATGACGGTTGGGTCGGCTAGCACGGCGGGGCCACCTTCCAGATCCAAAAAGCGAACCGGCCGGTCAAAATCGAACTCGAGTTCGTTCCTTTCCATCAAATGAAACAACGCCACGTCATGTTTACGATAATGCAAGTGTTGAAAGGCACCACGCAGTTGGTCGGGTGGGACGAATAGGTCGGATATGATCACGATCAATGCGCGCTGCTGAACACGCTCGGCTGCCTGGTGAAGCGTTTTGCAGAGCCCGGTTTCTCCGGCCGCCTGCACGCTCCCAATTTGGTCCAAGATGTGCCGCAAGTGGGCGGCATTACGTTTCGGAGGGATTTCTCGGACTAAATCGGCGCCGGCACAGTAGAGTCCCACGGCGTCGCCTTGGCGCGCTGCGAGGTATGCCAACGTGCCGGCGATGCGGCGCGCGTAATCCAGTTTCGTCAAACCGCCGTTGGCATATTGCATCGACCCGCTGGTATCGATGATCAGACACAAACGCAGATTCGTGTCGGCTTCAAATTCTTTGATGAAAAAACGGTCGCTTCGAGCGTAGGCACGCCAGTCGAGTCGCCGCGTGTCATCGCCGGGGACGTATTTGCGGTACTCCGAAAACTCCACACTCGATCCTCGTATCGGGCTGCGATGGCGGCCCGATACGTTGCCTAGCATGGGGAACCGAGCGTCCAACGGCAACGCCGCCAGCCGCGCCAATACGGCAGGTTCCAGGTAGTCGCGATGTACCTGTTCCGTCAAACCAAGGGCCTCCCACTACCAGATGTCTATCTCTTCTATTACCCACCTATCGATACGATTCGATCGGTCACGCTGCCGCGCCGCGCGGGTCAGGTCGCCGACAGTTCGTCCACCAATCGCTTCACGACGTCTCGGCTGCTGATTCCTTCCGATTCGGCCGCAAACGTCGTAATTACCCGGTGCGTTAACACGGGTTGGGCGACGGCGATCACGTCCTCCAGTCCCACCATGTAGCTGCCGCGCAGTGCGGCGCGCGCTTTCGCACCCAAAACCAGATACTGGACCGCACGCGGCCCGGCGCCCCAGGCGACAAGCGGCTTGAGCCATTCCGGCGCCTCTTGGCTCTTGGGGCGAGTTTGCCGAGCCAGATCGGCCGCAAACTCGTAAATGTGCTCCGGCACCGGAACGCGACGTACCAAGGCTTGGAACTCTAAGACTTGAGTGCCATTGAGGATCTTGTCGAGTGTTGGCAGTTCTTGGCCGGTCGTGGTCCGTGCGATTTCAATCTCCTCGGCGCGATCCGGATAGTCCACTTCGATCAGAAACATGAATCGGTCTAACTGCGCTTCGGGCAGCGGGTACGTCCCTTCCTGTTCGATCGGATTTTGCGTGGCCAACACGAAAAAGGGAGGGGCCAGCGGATAGGTTCTGCCGACCACCGTGACCTTGTGTTCCTGCATGGCCTCGAGCATCGCCGCTTGCGTCTTGGCCGGGGCTCGGTTGATCTCGTCAGCCAAGACGATATTGGCAAAGACCGGTCCTTTGACAAACTCGAATTCCCGCTTCTGCCCAGGCGCCTCTTGCAAAATGTCGGTACCCGTGATGTCCATCGGCATCAGGTCGGGTGTGAATTGGATTCGGCTGAAGTCAAGCGACATTGTCTCGGCGAGACGGCTGACCAACAACGTCTTGGCCAAGCCAGGAACGCCCATTAGCAAAGCATGCCCACCGGCGAATAAGCAGATGGCAAGCTTCTCGACCACCTCTTGCTGGCCAATAATAATGCGCCCCAATTCGTTGCACAGAGAATCGTACGCACCACGCAATTGGTCGATCGCTGCGACATCGTCTTGATGCAATGATTCGGAAATTGACGATGCGTCACGCGAGAGTGTACTGTCAGGCGTTCCTGGGTCAGGGGCAGAAGACTGCGGGGCTTGAAAATCGCTCGCCATGATAAGTCATCACTCACTGATAGATGGTTGGGCGGTTTACGTCAATCGATCGCGGCACCAGTTGCGGCGTACCTGCGCACAATAGCGTGGCTGAGTTGACGAGCAATCGAGAAGGGCTCTGTTCCTCTGCGTTTTGCCTGTCCAATGACGCCGCTGCCCGTGACACCGCTGCAAGACGCGCGCTTCGCTGTCGACAAGAGCAACGCCGTGCCCTGTGGTCGGCGCCAAGGCGTTGCTGTTCGCGGCGCCATTGTAACACGCTTTTTTTGCCACCACAGCAATCGGTAGCGGCATCGTGGCCAAAAAACAAAGAAAGTTCGCCGGCTCGATTTCGGGTAGGATAGAGATTCGGGAAGACGCATTTCGACGGTTGCCACTGCCTGACGCACCGTCAATGCGATTCGGCCACCGTCCGTTTGGGACTGGTTTTCTGGCATCGTTAGAACCGCCGGTGCGAGGAATGTTGCGCGTTCACTCGCGCGAGCGAAGCAGTAATTAACGCGTGTTGTGGCTCTTACCCGACACGCAATAGGCTCTGCTGCTAAGCGCCAGCCAGTTGCGTCATTGACCGGGCCGGCGTCCCAGTCGGTTTAGAAAAGCTATTCGTGGATCGGCAGCGATTATTGTGAGTTTCTTTGAGGGTTTTGTAGAATTCTTGCGTTCGTGTACCACTGCATGCTCGAACGAGTTTCCCATCCCGATCGATCTGGCACTACCAAACGCATAACCAACACACCGCCGCACACTGCACGCAGTGCGAACCGGCGAACCGTTTTCCAATGGTAGCTCGATCGCCGCGTCACACTGCTCAACTTGGCGTTTGCGTGTTGGCATCGATGTGTGACTTTGCTGGGGGGAATGCTGTTGGAGGACGTACGGAATGAGCAGTGGCACGGACGCGCGGACGAATTCCCCATCCCGATCGATCT
>JAJRVM010000319.1 GCA_024277285.1 Planctomycetota bacterium | reverse complement strand
GCCCAGTATTCGGCTTTCTGGTCTGCCCAGTATTATGCCCCAAGCACCTCTGCCTTTTGCTGTCGCGGGTTCACGATGCCGATTCAGTAACTTATCTTGGTAGAGTGGCCAACGAGAACACTCCCACCACCCCCCCATAAGAACGACACGAGAACGAGCTGGCATGGGCATCTACGATCGCGAGTATTATCAGGAAGACAACACTCCGCGAGGTTTTAACCTCGGCGGTCAGCGCCTAACGATGGCCACCAATATCGTACTGGTGACGTTAGCGGTTTTTATCGTCGATATGCTATCAGGCGGCAAGTTGGGCTCGATTCTGAAGCTGGACATTGACGTCTACCGACGGCCATGGCTGGCTTTTCAGTTGGTGACCTACGGGTTCCTTCATGCCGGGCCATGGCACATCGCGATGAACATGTTCATGCTCTGGATGTTCGGTCGATCGGTTGAAGAGCGAATTGGGCGACGCGAATTCTTGCTCTTCTATCTGACAGCGGTTGCCTTCGCCGGAGTTGTCTGGGTTGTCGCGACGAACGCATGGTATCTCAGTACCCAAGAGGGTAGCGCCGCACTCGCCTTAATCCACCAACTGCCCGCCTCCTCGCCCGCCATTCCCCGTGTCGTGGGAGCCTCGGGGGGCGTTGTCGCGGTTTTCATTTTGTTCGTACTGTATTACCCCAAACAAACGGTCTATGTCTGGGGGCTGTTGGCGGTCCCGGCCTGGGCAGTTGGAGCGTTCATCATTGGCGGGGACTTGCTTCGTGCCGCAACCGGTTCGGCCGGCACAACGGCCTGGCAAGCGCACCTGGGTGGTGCCGCGTTTGCCTTTCTCTATCTTCGACTAGGACTGAATCTAAGCCGATTCGTACCGACCGCCGGCGGACGCGGCTGGAAGTTGCCACGCCGCAAACCGAGTCTCCGTGTGCACAATCCCGACGGTGACGAAGACCTGGCAGGCGAAGCCGATCGAATCCTGGCCAAAGTACACCGCGAGGGTGAACAGAGCCTGACGCGTCGCGAACGCCAAACCTTGGAGAAGTACAGCCGCAGCATGCGCAACCGGCGACCATGAATCTCAATGACGAAAATCCAGTACCGGCAATGAATCTGCTCGTATGCCATCGGCAGGCTCGCCAGGCAACAGGCCGTGGGGTGGCGCCGTGGGGTGGCACTGGCTGAGTGAGCGAGAATCGGCACATTAACGTACCACACACACGAGCTGCAAGGGCCTTCAACTCCGCGAACGGAGCCAGTGCTTTCTCGATTCGCTTGCGCACGTTGCGTGTTGCAACTGTCGCCAACACTCACATCCACTCGCGAGTGCATTGTGTGGTGATGGCAGCGCAGTCTTGCGTTTGCGCAGGAGAGTGCCACTGGCCGCCTGTTGGCGGCAGGTCAACCGAGGGGGCAACACCGTGGCGCAGCGACGAAGCGCAACCATGGGTAAGCACACACGTTTCAATCATAGAGAATCGGGTCCTTCTTCCAGTTTTTCCCCTTATCGCGAGCCCATGCTTTGACGCGCGGGCGCCGCTGCCGCAAACGGACTGACTCCAGCCCCAGGAAATAGTCCGTCGATTGATCGTTCTTGCCGATACATTCCAGCCGCAACGTGTAATCACCCGGTTCCGGCCAGAAGTCGAGCAGATGGAATTCCCATTGCGAAACCTTTTTGGCAAAACAATCCATGGGTCGACCGATCTTCACGCCGTTAAGGTAGGCCTGATAAATCCCATAATCGCCGGCCCGTGTCACGGCAAGCAACAGTCGTTGCGGATCAGATTTCGTAATGGTAAAGGGAACTTCAACCCAAGCATCGGCCGCTTGTTGTGGCTTATAGAACAGCTGACCATCGGGAAAAAAGTCAAGGTTATCCTGCACTTGGCACGCGCCGCGACCATGGTGCTTTGCACCTGTGAATCCCTTTGCCAGGGTGATCTCGTCGAGATTGGGCAACCGACGTTGGGCCGCGTTAGGAACCGAGGGAGCTGGTGATGGCGTGCCGGTCTGATACCAGAATGCCACGCTCGAAAAATCGTCTTCGCGTTCGTTCCAGCTATGACGCTTGCCGTCACGGTTCTCGTCGGTCGAGATCCACCCCCAATGTTCCAGAGTCACTTTGATCGACTTGTTAAAGACAATCGGATCGTGGATATGCCATCGATAAGCGGAAGTGTGTCCGCCGACGATCCCCCACTGATCGAAATAGGGCGTGCCGAAATAGGGGGTACTGGTTGTCTTGAGTCCCCAGGCCGAAAGAAAATAATCTTCGGTACCGGTACCCCAAATCGACGGTTTCTGTTCACCATCGATGTAGATCTTCTCGTCTCCCTCGCCGAACCAGGACGGACTACGCGTGCGCACGGCCAAGACCGTGCCAACGTAGTGGCCTTTGCCACTTGTTTCGAGGATCATGTAGTCCTGGCCCGACTTGACCGGGTATTCCTGCCGATAACGAGCGTAGAAATAGGGTGTATCAGGGGGCAACGCAGGCTTCTGAATCCAATCGATATTGTAATAGAGCATATTCAGTTGCTTTTGACTCTGATTGACAACCTCGATACGAATCGACTCGCGAAACGGCATGTGCCAGAAACAGTTGTACGAATCCCCATCCTCCACAACGACCGGCAGACTGATCACTTCCGCCCGTTTGCCAAAGCAATTGGCGAAGAAATCGCCGAACGGAACTTCGATCGCCGGCCGTGGCTGGCCGTCATAGAAGACACGTATGAGGATCTCCTGATGGTTCGCGGACCCTTGCGGCGCCCACGCCTGGCGACCAGGCACCAAGAACGTGAACCACATGTGCGTCACGACGCCCGGCCCATTCGCGTCGAGCACTACCTTGGTAGCTCCAGGCTTGACGCGCGAGTTGTCCAGGTTCCCGTGCAAGTAGTTGCCATCCTTGTCGACGGCAGTCGATGTCGACCGCATACTGCGGCCTTCTTTCGGCTTGGCGAGCTCCTCCAAATCTTGCCCATGGATCGAAACAACGAACAGGGGCAGCAGCCAGATCGAGAAGATAGCTCGCAGAGCAGTAAGCCGTCTCCAATGAAACATCGCCAAGCCTCCTCAAGGTAAGTCTTCAAATAACCGTTCACGCGGTTCAAGGCACAACTGACTCGTCACGCCAATCGCAGAACCATTGCCCAGCTTCAAGTGGCGTCCGAGTTGAAAGACGAACAGCCAGTGTTGAAGCCAACGGCGTCTTGATTCGGCCTCAGCAAAGCGACGATTAATGGCAAACTGCACGTTCGACCGACGAAAGACGATGGGCGCGTTGCTGGTAGCCGACCAGTCGTGCTCCCAGCCGGGACAAGCCCGGCGGAGAGCCTCTTCATCAGCGTCTATCTGCGTTGATTAGCGGTCCCTTCCTAAATGTGCCGATCGCGTTCTTGTTTCCGTGAACGGTTACGTCTTCAAATACCGGGCGGGCGAGTATAGATCGACGCCCAGGCAGGGTCAAGCAGGCAGAGTCGAACATGGGGGAAGACAGGAATCAGGGCGACGACGCAGCGCGACAAGGTACGCCGCACGTTCTCAGATGCACCAAACCAGATACACCGAGCAACGCACCGGTAACAGGGATCCCCGGGCAGGGGCCCGAAACGGCTCACGCCATGCAGATGGCGATTAGACAATCTCTTCGATCGGTGCCGGCATACCGTAATAGAAGCCCTGGTTCAACTCGAATCCAAGCTCGATGCACGTCTTGGCCTCTCCCTCGGTTTCCATGCCTTCAGCCAGAGATACGACTCCCAGATCGTGCACCATTCGCACCAGCGTCGCCAACATTTGTTGACGCTGCAAGGGTGCCGTGTCAATTTCCTTGGTCAGCGCGAGATCGAATTTCAGAATGTCGGGAGGCACTTCGATCAACTCGATCAACCGAGCCTGCCCGGCACCGAAATCATCGTACGCCACGTGGTAGCCAAGGTCGTCCAAAGCAGCGCGCAGTTCCCGCATTGCCGAGGGACTCGTCACCGAGGCCTCGTGGATCTCCAAGGTAACTGGGCACTCGGGAAAGGCGTCGCGCAGCTCTTGCAGCGACAGTAACAACACGTCCATGTCAGCCATCTCACTTGGATGCGTGTTCACAAAGAGAGGCTCGCCTGGCGAGAACCGCGTACCGATTTCCACTCCGACCCAGCGGCAGAGACGACTCAACTCAGACTCCAAGTTCAGCTGCGAAGCAGCTTGAAACATCACGTTGGGTGTCTTCAATCCAAAGAGGTGACTGCGACCGAGGACTTCATAACCAATGATCCGTTTGTTGTCGGAGCGCAGAATGGGCTGGAAGAAGGGCACTACGGCTCGTTCCGTCATCAGGCGATCAAACTGAATCAGGGCCATAGCCCGATCACAATTCTCGCCCTGCAACGTGTCGGATGGCCCCGCCGCGTCCTGGCGTTTCAGACGAAACACCACATTGGCGAACTGCACGAGGTCTCCCTCGTGAAGATAGGCCTCGACCGGAATCCGCTGGCCGTTGAGAAACGTGCCGTTCGTGCTGCCAAGATCGTGCAGCATGAGCTGACCATTGCGCTCGATGATCTCGGCGTGCAGGTTCGATACGGTTGGGCTAGGGAGTCGTAGCGACGCATTCGAGCGACGGCCAACTCGAAATGGCAATGAGCTGATGGGGATTTCTTTGACGGGCTCGCCTTCATCGACTTGCCCGCTAAGCAACCACATCGTTTCAGGCAATTGCTCTGGAATGGTTGTCATGACATGCCATTGCTGGTGCGACGCGTTTGCAGCGCCACAATTCCCAACTTAGCTGCGTCACCAAAACAGGTTGCCAAATCGATACCGAAGAACCACCAACCAACAGGAGATTCTCCCGACTGATTCAACAACGCGTAGTTACACAGCTCCCTACTACCGTGTTTTCCAACTCTCACACCCCGCCGTCTTACAACGGTCGAGGACCACAATACCGCTACGGTGTGCGTCAGGTAGTGAGCGGTGATGTCCCGCGGAATAGTGGAGAGCAGGCACCATTGGCTTCCTCATGGTCCAGCCAATGGGCCGTGGCACAAAACGTGCCTCCCGCCTATTCTCATCTCTACCGATGGCAATAAACCCGCGCTGCGGATACATAAAAAGAATAGAATGCGCTACGGCAAGCGGCCGAGCACCCCCCCAATAGTTACGACCAATTCCGTGTCATTTCAGATGCGCGATGGAAAAAATGACGCAACCGGCATGAACCGCCATGAACAGCGGCCCGAGCGAACTTGCGCAGCAAGCACATGGCGCCGACACCAATTTCGTTCCACAAACAGGACGGGCAAAGCAAATCGCGCGACGCTGCTCGGCGCAGCCAGTGCCGGAGCCAAATTGCCCGGCAGATCAGATCCCTTGTGAAAACGGCTCGTCCTGGCCAACCAATGGAACACCGAACGTGCGGCGCGCGAAAACGTGTGAATGTGGCTTGCCGCGGCACGCGCCTAGTTTTGTCAGATTCACTGTTTCTGCGGAAAACTCCGAATATGAACAATATCTTGCAGATCCAAACCACAATCGATCAACGTGAATCCGCGCTGGCCATTGCCGAAGACCTGGTCACGCGGCAGTTGGCCGCGTGCGCCCAAGTCAGTGGCCCTATCACAAGTGTGTACCGATGGAAGGGGAAGGTGGAAACAGCCGCCGAATGGACCTGCACCGTCAAGACAACCGCAAATCTCTACTCTGCAGTCGAATGTCGCATCCGGCAATTGCATTCCTACGAGGAACCCGAAATCGTAGCCAGTGAAATTGTGGCGACCAGCGCCGGTTATCGACGCTGGCTGCAAGCCCAAGTCACACCGCCCAACGAGTCATGCTAGTCCCCGAGAGAGAGCACACCATCATGTACGATCTTCGGATCTCCATTCACGCACACCCGCAAGCCGACATCCAATCACACCCGGTAGATTTGGCCGGTGGGAGTTACACCGTACTTGATCTGGATGCCACGCAATACGCAACGCCGATGCGTGTGAGTTTTGAAGAAGCGATGGAACAGCTCGCACGTCTACCGCGCATGTTCGTCGAACCAGATGGGTCTTTCGTCTGGGTGGGGCAACACGGCACACGCAACTGGCAACTCGACGGATGCCTTTACGACTGTAACCAACATGTGATCTACGTGGACGTCGCCGGAACTTGTCCGCCACAACCGTTTGATCAGCTGCTAAACGCCTTTGGCTGGCCCGCGACGCAACTGGTCTTCCAGCTTCCACGACACGCAGTTTTTATGAACGAACATGAACTGCGACGCTATGCCAGCGAAAACACTTCGTGATCGGTCACAACGATCGAGACGACATCCCTTTGTAACCGTTCACGAGAATTCACACTTCACGAAGAAAACGAACCGCAGAATATCGAACAAGGAACCGCAGAAGGCCGAAGGAAACAAGCCAATACCGACCTGGATG
>JAJRVM010000318.1 GCA_024277285.1 Planctomycetota bacterium | reverse complement strand
TATCCGGTCACCGAAATGCTCGCGCGCGCGGCCGACGACGTCCATCCGCCACTCTACTATCTGTTGCTCAAGGGCTGGGCAACCGTATTTGGGCGGTCGATCCTGGCGCTGCGCGGTATGTCCATACTGCTGGCATTCGGAACCGTTCCTTTGTTGATGGCAACGGTTCGTGAAGCGTGCGCACGCGACGCTCCAAGACAAAACGGTCGCGATCCCGACCATCCGACTCGAGCGGCCTGCGCCGGAGCGCTGCTGGCCGCCGCACTGTTTGCCGTTCATACCAGCCAGATCTATCCGGCGCGCGACGCGCGGATGTATAGCCTGGGAGTCTTCCTGGCAGTACTGACGTCGTGGCTGTTGCTCCGCGCGCTGCGTTCCGAGCGTAACGAAGTCAAGTGGTGGCTCGCTTACGGGGTTGCCGTCGGAGCCTTCTGCCATACCCACAACTATGCCTTCTTTACCGTCGCCGGACAGTGCGTATTCGTTTCCGGTGACTTGATCCGCCAACTGGCAAAGGGACAGCGAAGCAACGCCTTCCAGCAAGCCCAAGGCTTTGTCATGGCCGGAGCGCTCGCCCTTGCGATCTATTCGCCATGGGCGCCTGCCTTGCTACACCAAGTACAGGACGTTCGCGAAGGCTATTGGATTCCCGAAGTAAGCTGGCAAGCCACGCAACGCGTGTTGGCCTCATGGACCGGGGGTGCGACGGTCATTTCGTACAACGGCGGCGCTCAGTTCGTGACCGAACTTGATATCAACATATCGCTTGGCGCCGTCGCGCTGTTGGTGCTGACCACCGTGGCGATGCGCGATCGTGGGATGTGGTTCTTCCTGCTGCTGGCCGCCGTCCCCTGGGCGTTCGCGCTTGGAATATCGATGCTTGGCGACCGGTCAATCTTCCACGAGCGTTACCTGGTCTTTGCCCAGGTATTCTGGCTGGGGCTCTGGGGCGTGCTATTCGAGCGAGCTCGGCTGCTTCCACTGCGGGCCGGCATGATCTGGTTCCTCACCGTGACCGTGCTGTACAACAGCGCGCTGAGTTTGGCCGAAATCTCGCGGCAGCGCGCGCCCGGCTTGCAGACCATGCAATGGGTGCGCGAGCAATACGATCCAAAAACGGACGTGATCATCGCCGATTCCTATCGCAAAGTGAACCAGCTATTGTGCCTGGCCAACGAGGCAGGGATCAAAGACGCGAAGATTCGCGCCATCGGCTTGCCCTGGCTCCGTTCGGGCCATACGACGCACATTGCATCGTTGAGCAACAGCGACTTCATTCGCCGCGAGGATTGGCCAGCGTGCTCGTATCGACGGATCTGGCTCGTGTCGGAATCGCTTGAACAACGTTCGATTCCCTTGCCACTCGGCATGAAAACGATCACGCAACGCCGTTTCACGCGTGATCGTGACAACCGCACACTCAGCGAAAGCGATCAGTACGTTGTCGTGCTCTACGCGCGACCAAGAGCCAAGACAGGGGAACCGCTAATGCACGATAATAGACTCTGATAATTCAAAGAGCTCAGCGCGGCCTTTGCTGAAACCAGAATACCAGTCGTTCCTCTTGTCGCAGCCTATTTCCTCCGTGTACTCGGTGCTCTCCGTGGCGGAAACGCGGTTCGCATCGGTGTGTATTAGCGTATACTAGCGGTTCCTCTCCTGGATGTATCATTCGCGACGTCCTATCGATGAACGGTTACGAAACAACAGACCCCAGAATCAAAGCCCATTGCAAACAGCCCCTTTGGTAACCACATGCGAATACGTGATCTCATTGCGGTTGTTGGCATCGTGCTGGCGTTCACCGCCGTGGCCAACTTCAAGTATCAGAACCCCGAACAACTGAAATGGCTGCGGCGCGACAACAACCAACACCTGGGCGCGGAATACGACGAGATCGCCCGCGCTGTTCGTTCTGGACGTGGTTTTTCGGATCCGTTTCGTGAGCCGTCGGGGCCCACCGCCTGGATGCCGCCCGTGTTGCCCTACGTGCTGGCTGGGCTCTATTGGGCGGCCGACGATGATCGCCAGGTGGTCGAAGAGCTGATCCTGTCGATCAAGACATTCGTCCTGGTTCTGACCGGCTTGTTGGTGGTGCGCGAAGGAAGACGACTCGGACACCCCTGGCTGAGCTATATGACTCTCATCGGTGGGTTCGCAACCCATTTCTACCGGTTGTTCCAATGCACGCACGACGTGTGGCTGTTGCTGCTGGTGGTAAATGCGATCTGGCTGGGCATCGTCGGTCTTTGGACGGCGTCCAAATCGACACTCGCTGCGGTCGCATGGGGTGCCTTGGGTGGTTTGGCGGCACTGTGCAGTCCCATTGCCGGAGCGGTTTGGGCACTGGCGACCGCGCTGCGGTGGTGGCCAAGGGGAAGCGGTAACCGCCTGCTGGGTCGCCCATGGCTGCGCGCCTGCAAGCCGTTGGCGATCGCCGCACTCTGCTCGATCATCGTGGTCTCGCCGTGGATCCTGCGGAACCGGATCGTGTTGGGAGCGTGGATCCCAATCAAATCGAACGGCCCCTACGAGATTTGGCAGGCACTCTGCCTGGACGACGACGGCGTGGTCGACTTTGCAACCGGTATCTCCCATCCATGGCGAAGGTCGGGGGAACAGCGCACGGAGTATATCGAACAGGGTGAGATGCCGTTCCTGGCCGCGCGTTGGCCCATGATTCGCAAAGTTCTCCACGACCATCCGGAGCGGTGGCCCGAACAGTCTGCCAACCGGCTTCTGGCAGCGACGATCGTCTACCAGCCCACATACTGGGAGCAACGGCTGTGGCGTTGGGATCCAGCCACTCAATACGTGGGCGCCCGGCAGGCTGATGATGGTCGACAGACGCAACGGCCTTGGCGTTGGATCCCAGCGCTCAAATACGCGGCTCATGTGCTGCCGTTTCTATGCCTGTTCGTCGTGTTGTGGCTGCGCAAGGCACCGCTCGAAAACGGCCTGGTGGCCGCGATGTGGATCTACGGCGCCTACCTGTTGCCGTACGTCTTGATCAGCTACTACGACCGTTACGCGGTGCCACTGCTGGGCATCAAGATGGTGCTGGTCGTGTATGGCGTTGATACGGCGATCGAGCGGTTGAAGAATCGGTGGCGACGTAAATACTACGTAACCGTTCACGGACACTGAAGTTAAGATGCCGCCGTCTTCCTGCGGCCGGAGCTTCACGTTGCTTACTACAACGGCCACCGCACGGCTAACCACAACTGAGCAGAATACAGCCGAGCAGAACGTTTTCCAACAAACCGCCGCGTTGCCGGCTGAATCAGAACGCGGCCGGATTTCGGGCTCGGCAACGGGCCGGCTGATTTCACGCGGTGCGCTCGCCCGAAGAGGTTGATTGGGGCGCTCGGTGTGTGTAGTAAGCAACCTAACGATCCCGCCGGACAAGCCGAGGGGATTCGTCGTGCGCCACAGACGGAGACGGATGGAATGGGCG
>JAJRVM010000317.1 GCA_024277285.1 Planctomycetota bacterium | reverse complement strand
GCCTCAAGTCCACGTCCAACGCACTGAATCTCTGCGACATCCATGCCTCGCTCCTGCCAAAAAACATAAATCGTCTCCATGACAGAAGTTATCGATCCGACACCACGTTCAACTTGAGCATACTTTGCGCTGTAGTGCTAACAGCCTGTTGAAGTAGTCCGCTTTTCAGCCGGCGGCGAGAATAGGTTGCAGGATGAAGCCGTCGTGACGTGCGATGATTTCGGAGGCCGGGAATTCGGTCATTCAATGCGATGTGTCACGGAGTTGCAGAACGAACGAAACACCACACAAATGGCGAGCATTTCCGCCCAAAGAACCCAAGAACAACAAACCGCCCCAAGGCCCGAAAAAATCTTGCGACGGCGGCAGCGAATGAAGTATAAGAAACGCAATCTCACTGGCCGGTTTTGATTCGATCATTGGTGGCTGGTTCTGAACTGATCGGTGACAGACACTCAGCCTCTTCAAGAAAACCAAGCGGTTTCGCTGTCGCTGGCATGTCACCGTTCGAAACTCCATGGGTTCGACGCCTTGGGGCCTAGCGTGACCGGTTGTTGGATGTGTTGGGGCAGCCACGCTACGTGTACCCAAACCTACGATCGTATTCTTTGTGCGTCAGCCATTCGAGAATCACCGCCACGACCTCCACCGAGTTGCCAGCCACGCTGTAGAGCAAATGCCAAGCCCCGGGAAGGTTGTACTTCCACAGGTTGGACACGTTGAACTTCCGAGCGTACCCTCGCGGTATCAGCTTCGCCGGAATGCGTATCCCCCAGACTGGATTGCGCTTCAAGTCCTCGATCGCCCGCCCGATCCACTCATGGAGTTCACGGTCCTCAAACTTGCCCCGCTCCAACTTTTCGTACGCGGCTTTCAATCGCTCGTTGCCAAACGCAACCCCGCTCGGCCGCTCCATGTTCACACAAAAAGATCAGCTTCCTCCAGGTTCCGCAATAGAGCAGGGTTCCAGATCCAGACAACCTTTCCCTCGGAGTCGATCAAGACTTTGTGCGACCGCTCCAAGTAGCCAAGAATACGAAGGTACGTTTGATACATCATCTTCCGCGGCAACCGCTTCCAGAGCTGGTGCTTGCCGTACTCGCCCGAGTGTCCTGCGACCATCTCCTCAACCATAATAACGCTTTCAAGTGTCGGACTGTGAAGTGTTTGATTCGCCATAGTATATATCTATATATAGGCACGTATATAGATGTGTCGGTCTTGATTCAGCAGTAAGAAATAAATGCAGGGCCACCTCTCGGCAGCCCCGTCAAGTGCACGATCCGCAACCTCACCCATCACGAATAGCCTCGACCGCCTCCGCGACAACCGACTCCCACGCCGCGTCTATCCCTTTCTCAATCAACGCGACCCATGCCTGAAACTCGTTCTCATCTTTGGGCTTGCACCTGGTAATCGGCATGTAAAAGGGGGCCACATCGGCGCCTAAAGTGGGCCCACCTGGGTCAGGGTAATCGTCCCTTCAGGGGCCGCAAGGCCTCTGCTTCCTCATCCCAACAAATACCGTAGTAGCCGTACATTTTCTCTTTCTTTTTTGCTTCTTTTTTCTTTCTCTTTTGTGAATTCATGTGATATCCGTGCGATTCGTCAATGCCGCGGTTCGACGCCGACCGAGGACCGCGTAGCGTCACTTCGGCTTCTTGCCGGTCTTGTTCATGGCGGATCCCTTCCTGGCTTTCATGGATTCGCGGAAGCGGTAGCTCTCGCCGTTCATCTCGAAGATGTGACAGCGATGCGTCAGGCGATCCAGCAGGGCCGCCGTCATGCGCTCGCCCTGGAAGATCTGACCCCAGTCGCTGAAGGCCAAGTTGCTGGTGATCAGCAGGCTGGCCCGCTCGTAGCGATCGGCGAAGACCTGGAACAACAACTCGGCGCCGGCGCGGGTGAACGACAAGTATCCGAGCTCGTCGCAGATCAGCAGGTCGGTCTTGTCCAGTTGGCTGAGGAAGCGGTCGAGCTGGTATTGCTTTTGAGCCTCCTCCAAACGGGTGACCAAGGTGGCGGCGGTGAAGAAACGCACACGCCGCCCCTGACGGCAAGCGGCCAAGCCCAGTGCCGTTGCAACGTGCGTTTTTCCAGTGCCGGGACTGCCTATGAGACAAGAGTTAAAATGCTGATCGATCCAATCGCCACGTGCCAACTCCAACACCTTCGGCTTGTTCAGCGTGGGCAGAGCCGTGAAGTCGTAGGTGTCGAAGTCTTTGTGCACCGGGAAGGACGCCGCCTTGATGCGGGCCTTCAAGGCATTGGTCGACCGCGCCGCCACCTCCAGCTCGGTCAGGCGCAGCAGGTACTGTTCGAACCCTTCGTTGGCTTCGGCGGCTTCGCGGGCCAGCTTCTCGAACTCCGCGGCCACGGTCGGCAGACGCAGTTGTTTGAGATTGGCCCTCAACAGCATGTTGTCATGGTCAGGCATAGACAGGTTCTCCTTGTCGTGAAAGGAATTGATCGAAATGGCTCAGGCCGCTCAACGGGACCTGAACCGTCAGTAGAACGTCTTCGATATCTCCGGCATCGGATGGCGCCGCATCGCGCGTTTGCGTTTGCTTTGATGCCAACTCCGCCAGGTGATGGGCGCGTTGAATGATCCATTCGGCGTGCGGGTCCTTGGCATCACCGCAATGTTCAATGGCCTGTTGCACGCGTTGAACCGGATGCTCGGCCAGCAGTTGCAGAACCCGGACGTACTGGCGGGCGCCGGGCAATGAGCCGTGACATTGCTCCAGTCGTTCTCGAAGCTGCGCGAACGCCGGCGGCAATTGCCAGTGACGGTAGACGTTGGTGTGATCGAGGGCGGCCGGTCGTCGACCGAGCGTTACGAGGTAATGGATCGGATCGAGGATCTGCTCAGAACGCCCGTAACAACGGTCATGACGCGCGATTGTCTGTCCGTCGGCGACCACTTCGACATGGTTGATATAGCCTTTGACGGTGACTGCCCGAAAGGCGCAGTTCCGCGGCGTGCTGTAGCGGTTGGTGTCGAAACGGACCGGGCTGGACTAGAATCAAAAAGTTCACTTCTCGAAACCGATTGAAGTGAATCCATTGTGAGTATGATTTTGTAACGCACTAATAATGAATCGCTCCTATTTAATCTTTGCGGTAAACGGCGTGAATCGGATTAACCGCCCATTTGATATCCGGTTCTCCTCCCAAAAAGTTACTGACGTAACCGCTTGAAAGACAAGGACATCGGCTCTCCGTAGGCTAATCGGGTGTTTTGACGAACTCCGTTTAGCCTCAAAGGAGAGATCCGATGTCCGCGTGCAGTATAACACCGTTTTTCCCATGGCGTCGAATGAAAGTGGCTCACCAGAGCGTTATCGAGGACAGTCGGTCGGCACTGGTTCGCCTGGAACCCGATCAGCGGTATCGGCCCCGCTGCCACGTCTGCGGCCAGCCGGCTCAAACCGTCCATTCGGCAACCCGAAAGTTCGTGCGTGATCTGTCTCTGGCGGACTTCTCGGTCATGCTGCAGATCGAGTACCGCAAGATATGGTGTGGTCACTGTGGCGGCGTGCGGGTGGAGCAGTTGGAATGCGTCGATACCCATCAACGCGTCACTCATCGCCTGGCGGCTTATGCAGCTCAACTCTGTAAGGCCGGCCTGAGTGTGGAGGCGGTGGCCCGGCACCTCGACCTCGATCCCAAGACCGTCAAGGCCATCGACAAGGCGGCCCTTGAAGCCGAGTTTGGTCAGACTGACTACGACAATCTCAAACGTCTGGCCATCGACGAAATCGCAGTCAGGAAAGGGCACAACTACATGACGGTGGTGCTCGACTACGACGCTGGGCGCGTCGTCTGGATGGGCGAGGGACGCCAGACTGCCACCATCGACGCATTCTTTGAAGCTATGCCTGTCGAGGTTCGCGAGGGTATCGAGGCCGTGGCAATCGACATGTGGGAGCCTTACATCAATGCCGTCAGGCGTTGGTGTCCTCAGGCCGACATCGTCTTCGATCTGTTTCATGTGGTGAAGTCGTTTAACAAAGTGATCGACGACATTCGCAATGAAGAGTTTCGCAAGAGCGACGCCACCGGACGCGCCACGCTCAAGGGCAGCAAGTATTTATTCCTCAAGAACTGGGGCAACTTGAAACGCGAGAGCCGTGTGCAACTGGAGGAGATTCTGGCCATGAACGCCCGACTGAATACCGTCTACTGGCTCAAGGATTTACTGGCCCACATCTGGGATTACCGCTACCCCGGCTGGGCTACGAAGATGCTCGCCGAGTGGTGTGAGGTCGCCCGGCAGGACGGCCACCCCGCACTGGTGAAGTTCGCCAGAATGCTCGAGCGTCATCAGTACGGAATCATCAGCCACTGCAAGCATCCGATACACACCAGCAAACTGGAAGGCGTCAACAACAAGATCAAGGTCGTCAAACGGGTCGCCTATGGATTTCACGATCTCGAATACTTCGCCCTCAAGATCAAACAGGCCCTGCCGGGCCGATTCGCCAGTAACTAACACTACAGCGCAAAGTATGCTCAAGTTGAACGTGGTGTCGGATCGATAACTTCTGTCATGGAGACGATTTATGTTTTTTGGCAGGAGCGAGGCATGGATGTCGCAGAGATTCAGCGCGTTGG
>JAJRVM010000316.1 GCA_024277285.1 Planctomycetota bacterium | reverse complement strand
GCCGAGAATGACGAGATCAAATTGTTCGTCGGCTATGATCTACTCGTGCACACGATTTCCCTCCGTGCCTGGGGCCAACCGCTGTTTGACGAAATCAACAAGTCACGCGCTGTGCTGGACTCTGATGGATGGAATCAGCCATGGAGTACCGTCTTTAGATGGGCACTGCCACAAAAACAGATCAAGATCATTCACCCCCGTGACAACCCGCAAACGAACGGCCACTGTAACGTGGCGGCCCGATGATCTAAGAACTTGTCCCCTCAGCTAGAGCATTATCACGGGCGGCGGAACAGCTACCAACGAACGCGACTCTTGCAGATAGCGCACGCCGAAAGGATTGGCTGGTCACGGCGGACCGACATTTGAACCCCCCACATCAAACCAAGCAACTACCAACGCATGTCCGACTCAAATACCATCTTCGATAAACTGGAACACGCGCGACGAGATCTTCTCGACTTGACGACCAGGAACCGCTTGTTGAACACAGCGCGATCGCCGTATCCAATCGAGAGTTCTACAACGACAAGCTCTTTGTTGTGCCCAGCCCATCGAGCGGCGCGGGAAATCTCGGCCTGCGTTTCCACCACATCGCCGACGGTGTTTTCGATCGCGGAGGGTCGGCCACTAATCGCGTGGAAGCTGAAGCGGTGGCAGCGGCGGTCATGAAGCACGCGCGCGAGTTTCCCGATAAAACACTGGGAGTTGGAGCGTTTTCGGTGGCCCAACGTGATGTCATTCTCCACGAATTGGAATTGCGACGTCGCGAGTCTCCTGAGTTGGAAACGTACTTTTCCACGGCAGCGGCAGAACCTTTCTTTGTCAAGAACCTGGAAAACATCCAGGGCGACGAGCGAGATGTGATTTTCATCTCGGTCGGTTACGGCAAGGACGCGTCCGGCTATATGGCGATGAGCTTTGGGCCGCTGAATAATGACGGTGGCGAACGGCGACTCAATGTGTTGATTACTCGCGCCCGGGAGCGATGCGAAGTCTTTTCGTCAATTACAGCTGATGATATCGACCTGAATCGTGCTAAGGCGCGTGGTCCCCAAGCATTCAAGACGTTCTTGAAGTACGCCGAAACAGGTATACTCGACGTCGCCGTGGCAACCGGCCGGGACTTTGATTCGGAATTCGAACGCGAGGTGGCAAATGCGGTGACCGGCCAGGGCTTCGAAGCCCATTGCCAAGTGGGTGTGGCTGGGTTCTTCATAGGATCTGGCCGTTGTCGACCCACAGTGCGCGGGCCGATATCTTTTGGGAATAGAGGGTGGCATAGATAACAAATTGCCATGCAGCCCCATATAGTGGACTCGGGGTACTTGCTTCACAGACTTTTTCGAGACCGGTTTTTTGAAAACCATTTCCGTAACGCCGTCGCCGCTTTTGCGAACGATTCTGGCAACACCAAAACGGCTTGAGCGTCCGTATTGGACATGCAAGCCGCTCACAGTGTTGGCTGGATCAGTCTTCCATGAAGCTAAAGTAGAGCCTCGGATCGTGCTGGAATTTCAAGCTGCCTAAGCGTAGAAAGAAACAGTCAACTGATCTCGCGAGCACTGATGCGATTCTGCTCGGCGAACCGCCGATTGGATCGCCAACTTCTTGCTGGTCATTTACCTCGATGAAGAAACCGCGACCGAGCTACGGCGAAAAATCAAATTGCACTTTGCCATCGACCAGCTTGAGCCGAGCGTCAAAAGACTTGCCGGCTTTCGATTTGAAACCTTTTAACCGACTGGTCTCGCCTTTTGTGAGCAGTGTTTTAGCCGTCCGGACGCCGATCTTCTTCGCGGCGATCGTTTTCCAGATCACGAACTTACACCCCTGCTTCCAACCGCTGCAGCTGTAGGACTTTTTCTGCTCAAAGACACTGGCTCCACACAAGGGACAAGCTCCAAGCCCGGCAGACTGCGTGACGTCTGGCTTCTCGTCCCCACGCCTCGCAGGTCGCGTGCGGGTGCTGTCCAACCGTTTTCGTTTTGCCCTGCCGGAGCGCGGTTCTCTTTCCGGCACCGGGATGTCCGTCACGGCACCGGAGTCGCTCATCGAGAGAACCACTCGCCCCACGCCGGCAAACTCGATCGGTCGCTGCAGCACGCCGTGCTGCAACAACTCGCGGATCTCGCCTGCGTTCAATTCATAGTCCTTGTAGGTCGGCCAGAGAACGAATTTGCAGCCGTCCTTCCAAGCTGAGCATCCATAGCCCTGCTTTCCCTGGATTACTTGGCTGCCACAACGGGGACAGCTGCCCCAACGCTGCTGGTCAATCACCACCGCTTCGTCTGACCGTATGATCCGAGCGGTGTACTCGGCAATCGCGTCCATAAACCGCTCTGGCTCAAGCCCGCCCGCCTCGATCTTTCGCAGCTTCGCTTCCCACTGTCCGGTCAGTTCCGGCGACTTCAAATCACGATCTCGCCCCAGTGCGATCAAGTATCGCCCCAAGCCCGTGGCAAGCAGGTTCTTTTTCTCGCGCTCAATGTAGTTGCGTTTCAGCAGCGTCTCGATGGTGGCAGCGCGTGTGGCCGGTGTGCCGAGTCCTTTCTCTTTGAGTGCCTCCCTCAACTGCTCGTCGTCCACCAGCTTGCCAGCCGTCTCCATTGCGCCTAGCAACGTGTTTTCGGTGAAGTGCCGCGGCGGCGATGTCTCGCCCTGCTTGATGAGCGGCTTGTGCGGGCCAGTTTCGCCCCGCGTGAATTCCGGGAGCGATTGCGCGGCGTCTCTCTGGTTTTCGCGTTGTTGGCGCGGAGGCTGTTCAAGTTCTGTCCAGCCCGGCCGGATTACTCGAACGCCGCGAACGCGAAACGCTACTTTGTTGGCCATGCCGTCGACCGTCGTGACTTCTTTCAGACATGCAGGATACCTGCAACGCTCGGCCGATTCCGCCTTTCGGTCCAGCGCTCGCAGTCGATGCTCGATAGTAAATCTGCCAGCGGTATCGAGAAACGTGGTCAGTGAAGATCGGTGCCAACCGATCCTCCAGCGAAATTATTCTGGTCGCCCAACGTGAGCTGTTGGAAGTTCTTCCAGGCACTGGCCGCGGCATACAAGTCCTGGATTGCGACGCCGATAGATTTGAACAAAGTAACTTCGTCCGCAGAGTGACGGCTGCCTGCT
>JAJRVM010000315.1 GCA_024277285.1 Planctomycetota bacterium | reverse complement strand
GTTGGAAGCCAATGGAGTATTCTCAGGGGTGCGCCGGTCCCTGAGTTGTGATTGCCTTGGCGGTCATCGAGCGATAAAATACTGTCATGCATCCCAAACTCTCCCCTGAACAATCTGCGGCATTGCAACTCAATCCTGATGAGCCTTTGCGAATCGAGGACCCGGCGGCCAATCGCGTCTTCGTATTGCTCGATGAAGACTTGGCATCACGCGCCATGAGAGCCTTGGAAGAGCAGGAATCCTGGAACGATCTGCAAGAGAGTATTGCAGAAGCCGACGCCGGGCGGACGCGTTCGTTCACGGAAGCAGACGACGAGATTCGTGGTCGGCTTGGGTTTCCCAAGAAGGCATGAAGTACCGTATCCGATTCACTCCGAAAGCCATCGACTCGATGACTGCGGAAGCTCACTGGTGGGCAGAGCATCATTCGGAAGCTCAAGCATGGCGTTGGTATGAAGGGTTCATGGCGGCGATTGATACGCTCCAGGACATGCCAACTCGCTGTGCGATGGCACGCGAGAGTTCACGCGTGAGGTTTGATCTACGTGAGCTCTGTTATGGTAGTGGCTCGCGTCCAACCCATCGAGCACTGTTCAGAATTGCCGAAGGCCAAGTCGTGATTCTCCTAATTCGACGGCACAGTCAACGAGATCTTGACAAGAAAGACCTTGATTAGTTGATCTTGTTCCTATCAGGATTCCCAGGGGTGCGGCCGTCGATTCGGTGTTGCGACCAGTATGCTCGCTTGATATGCTCCGGCACCGATAAATGCGGCACAATGGAGCCGATGCGCGTTCTACGGAAGCAATCCCAACAACACCATGCAACACATTGCCCTGGTTACACCGTGGCCGCCCCAGCATTCGGGAATCGCGGATTATGCGTTTGACCTGGCCACCGGGCTCGCGCAACAAGGTGTCCGGATCAGCGTCTTCACCGATGCAAATGCCCCGGCGCCGACCACAGGCAACGTCGAACTGTTTCACACTTCCGAATTCCCCAGCTCACAACGATTCGATCGCGTGGTCTATCAGATGGGCAACAACGCCCGCTACCACAGCTCCATGATCGTGCCGCTGGGGAAACAGGGTGGGATCGTGCATCTGCACGACATGGTCTTGCACCACCTGGTCCATGACCTCACCTCCGGACAAGGGCGGGGCGATCTGTACTACGGGCTATTGCAACACTGGTACGGCGAGCAGACTCTGGAAGACGTTCGCCAATGGAACAAGACGGCCGACCAGCACTTCGTACATTCGAGTGGCGTGACCGCAGTCCCGCTGTTCGATCCGATTCTCCGCTGTGCCCAAGGTTGTATTGTCCATTCGCAATTCAGCCGGCAACGTATCCAACAACGTTTCCCCTCACTGCCTTGCGAAGTCATTCCGCAGACCTATCTTGGTGCGGAGCTTATCGGCCCGCGGCATACGAAAACGCTCCGCATCGGCGCGTTCGGCAACGTCAGCCCCAGCAAACATATCGATAAGCTGCTGATCGCAGTCGGCGCCGCGTGCGCGCTCGGCACGGCGATTGACGTGGACATCGCCGGTAGCCTCGACGGCGCGGACCACACTCTGACCAAACTGGCGGACGACCTGGATATCCGACAACAAGTGACATTTCACGGCCGCGTTTCCGAGGCCACGTTCCTTACTCTCATGCGGTCGATGGACCTCTGTATCGCACTTCGGTACCCGACCATGGGCGAGACCTCCGGAGTCGTCTCACGAGCACTGCAAATGGGCCTGCCCACGATCGTCAACAACGTCGGCTGGTACGCCGAACTGCCCCCCTGTGTCGCCAAGCTGCCAAGCGACTCCGACGCCATGCAACAACAACTGAGTGACTTGCTACGGCGTCATGCCACCGACACTCAATACCATGACCAGATCCGCACCGAAGCAGCTCACTATGCGCGCGATGTGGCTGACTTTGATCGAGTCAATCAGCAGTACCTTTCCATGATCGAACGATTCCCCTCGCCAGGTTCCGGGGCCTGACGACCCCGGCAAGGGCTGTTATGGCCCTCCGGGCCAGGGTTGCTTGGGCACAGCTGAACTCGCAACAGGCTCGGCCGGCATGACATAAGTATGTCACCCATGGAGAAAGGCATGCAGCGAAGTCGGCCCGGAGGGCCAGAGTTGCTTGGGCACAGCTGAACTCGCAACAGGGCTCAGGCTACTCGCTGGGCGCGCCGAAACAAGTAACCGTACCATCGGTGCCAACGATAAACAGTCGCTGAGCCGCCGCAGCGGCACCGTTGAACACGGGTGGAGCACTAAGTTCATAGCGATCGACGAATTTGCCCGAAGGGGCATCGAACAACCACAACTGCCCGCCTTCGCGACCTTCGAATGAACCTAACGGGTCTTTCGGGTCGACGCGATCAGGTGGACCGGCAACAAACAACTGGTCACCGGCCAACACCATGGCTCGAATCCGCACCGGCACGCGCGTGCGCCAGGAACCGCGGCTGCCCGCAAGGTTCGTGGCGAACAGTAGATAGCCTTTCTTGCCTGGCGTGAAAAACACACTTGGATCAAGCCCACGCAACGAATCGAACTGGCGCACATAGAATGCCGACTGGCTATCGTGCACGATCAAACGACCGTAATCCTTCCCCTTCATCTTCCACGGTGCACGCTTGAAGTAGCTATCGTCCAGATAGCCGCCATCGACCGCGATCTCCGGCTTGCCACGGACCTGACGCAGCTGGGCGTCGAACGCCAACGACCGCATGAAGATGCGCGTTCCGTCGCCCACCAACACGTCCGGCAACGCACCCAATGGCACTCCGTAGTTCTCCTCCAGGTTCGCGACGTTGTAATAGGGCCCATCAAGCTCAGCCGTATGCAATAGCCGGCCCGTCACCGCATCGAGTCCGACCAGATAGAGTCCGCCATCCAACTGCGACGACCGCCCTGCCACTGCATAGACAACGCCATTCTGGACCAGCACACTGCCATGAACTGGCCAGGCTGATTCGAGTTGCTCAAAAGCACCGATCCAACGCCGACTCGGCGCCACTTGATAACGCCACGCCAATTGGCCCTCGTTCGCATCCAGGCAATAGAGCCACCCATCGCGCGATCCAAACAGCACGCGGCCACGATACCAGGTCGGGGGCGAATCAACTCGCCCACCCGCGGCAAACTCCCAACGCCGTTTCCCCGTTGCCGCGTCCAGGCAGACAATATGATGCTGATCAACTTGCGCGACAAACAGGTTCCCGTCAGCCACCGTGGGTGCCGACAGCTTGCCGCCGAGCGACGTCGACCACAGATTCACACGCGAATCGGGTATGCGAGTATCCACCGCTCCCGTGCGCGCCGCATCGTGCCGAAATGCGGGCCACTGGTCGCGTGGCCCCTGATCGTCCTCTACCGGTTTGCCTTCTGCCGGTTTGCTATCATCACCAGTGGCCAGCCGTTCAAAGGCTGGGCCGGTTTCAAAACGCCGCTCGGCCTCGACCGGCCTGTCGGGGCGTGCAAGTCGCGCGGCCAACACGTTCATGCCGACCAGTTTCTCTTCGATATAGCACTGACACGGATGAGGTGGCACGTACTGCAGGCCGTTGGCCGGCATCATGCCGATGTGGCACGTGCCTCGAACCCAGTTATCGACTGTATGCTGGCCGTCGCGCAAATCAACGCACTCCGTCCCGCGACGACTGGCCAAGATATACCGCGACGTTGCCTTGTTCCGGTAGCAGCGGTGGTGGTGGTGCGTGCGAAAGATATTACCGACCGGGACTTCCCGTTCGAGCACTCCAGTTTGAAGATCATAACCGTTAGCCGAACGAGGCCATTGTTGACGTTGCTTCGAGTTGCGACCGGTCTTGATCACAGCGTGATCAAACTCGGCACTCCACGTCCAAACGAGCCCGTCGATCACGAACACATCTTTCCACTCGTACCACAGATGTCCAATATACTTTTTCGGTTGCATCCACAATAGCTTGCCCGTCTTGGCCGACAACGCACCGAGTGCTTGCGGGCTGGCGTGAATGACGACGCCGTCCCGCACGATCATCGTGCCGTTCCACAGTTTCCCTTTCGCTCGGATCCCGCCCGCAAACTGATCATCTGGATTCTGAGGAAACGGAGCGCGCCATCGTTGCTTCCCCGTCCGTGCATCGAGGACCACGATCTGATCGTCGTCGATCAACGCGACCGCGTTGCCATCGGTTGCCAGATTCGCCGCCGGACTCAGTTTCGGCGCGCGCACACTGCCATGCATCGCCTTCCAACGTAAATAGTCGGTCGTACTGCCTTGGTACGCGTTCGCCGATCTCCATAAGGTGTCACCACTGGCGATGTCGATCGCCATGACCCGTAATCGACCCTGGTCATGCACCGACAGGAAAAGGGTTCCCTTGTGCACCAACAGCTCGCTGGCGTTCTCGGTCCCCGCAAACGTGCGCAACAACTCGCCCGTACGCGCATCAAGCTGCGTGACCGGGGCCTGGTAGCCGAGCGTCACGTAGACCTTGTCTCCCACCGCCACCAATCGCTTGCGAATGTCGAATGGGTAATCGCCCGGTCGCGTGGCGAACCAACTGTACTTCCATTCGCGCCAACCCCAACGTCGGATCGGCACTTTCCAAAGCGGTACGCCGTTGAACGCATCGCGCGCGACCAGAAACCACTTGTCCGGCAGCGAATGGTCGCCGACGACGCTGATCGGAGCTTCATCCATGATGTAAAACAAGCGACCTTGGGCCGTGACCATCGTACTGATGCTGGAATCGGTCTCGTGCGACCTCAGCCAGCGCGGCGGGCCGGTCCATTGACAATGCCTTGGTGGACCAACCACCTCGTCGCGCGCCACCGGGTTACCATCCGCGCCGTGCAGAAAATGCGTCCACTCGTCAATATCGTCTGGCCAAGGTTTCGCAATGCGTAACCACCGGCCAGGCAACTCGGTCGCCACCTGCGCCGCGTAGCCGAGTGCGTCAGCTTCCGAGCGCAACGCAACCATCCAGTCAGGCTCGGCATCGCCATTCGCCACCTCGTCTCGCGCTGTCGCGTCGGTCGTACCCAGCCACGCCGTGCCCAACGGAGCAACCATGCGCAACACTTCACTCACAGTCAGGCCGCGTTTGCACAAAGCCGGAAACGAATCAACGACAACCAGGTTCGCAAGATTGTCCGTGTAAGCTAGCTCGGTCCCCTCGAAACCGTGTACCGATACGTCCCCATATCGGCCAGCTTGGCGAATCGCCTGGCGCTGTTGAACAACTTGCTCGCGGCGTTCCAACAGCAGGTGTACGACGAAGTTTCCTTGTTTCGACATGGCCACTGCCAGCTCGCGATCGGCCGGCTGGACCAATACACAGACACCGCCCGGCACGCCGGAACGTTTCGCTAGCGCGTCGGCAATATGCTGCGAGTCAGCTGCCTTGAGTGTTGTGGGAACACACAATGCCAGCAATAGCAGCATTATGAAATGCCATCCTGGCAAGACGCCGCGAACACTGGCTCCGTTCGCGGGTGGCGATGAGGGGTGATGGTGGCGCGGTTGGCGCTCACTCAGCCAGTGCCACCCAGGCATGGAGTGGCGTCCTGGCAGACAGTGGCACCCAGGCAACAAGTGGCACACGGTTGCATGCTCTGACTTCGACATTTTGGATCCTCGCTATTCGGATTTATCGACGTTCGGACGTGCGTCGATCTAGTGACGTTGGGCAATAGCTACTTCGGCCTTGATCTGTTGCGCGGAGAGCGCGATACCAAACACTTTGACTTCGTCGATCACACCGTCCAGCGCGGTCACGATCTCGGCAGCACTGTTCGCCACGTCGAAACCGATCTCCATTCCCTGCCCACATTCGCTTGGCAAGAACCCAGGCGTCGCGGTCGACGCCGCCAGCGCACCGTCCACATACAACTCGATTCGGTCTTGCTTGACGATGCCCGCCAGGTGCATCCAGCTGCCGTCGGGACCACCGGACACTCGCTTGCCCGCAGCAATGAACCCGGGCCCTTCCTGCAAACGATGGATC
>JAJRVM010000314.1 GCA_024277285.1 Planctomycetota bacterium | reverse complement strand
AGACAACTCAGTCAGAGGGGTGCCAATGAGCACCCTCTCACTCTGCGTGAACGCAAAAAAAGAAAATTTGCGGCGTAGCCGCTCGATTCTTTTCTTGCCCGATTTCGCTTGGCCTGCTCCCTGTCGATCAGGTACAATTCACCCCCAGATCTTTGACATGACAAAAACGCCTCGCGCGCCCCCGCGCGCGAGGCAACCAACAAGCGATCCAATCGCCAACAATCGCGCCAAACGCCTGCCCCCGCAGGCTCTGACGCACTGTTGGCACGAGGTCGCAGTAGATATTAGCTATGGCACCGAGTGTATGCGGCGGCGCTGGGGCGGTTCCTGTCGAGGGATCCGGTGGGGTATGGCGACGGTGAGAGCCTGTACGAACTTGTCGGCGCGAGGCCGACTTCCAAACATGATCCATTTGGGCTCTGGCGTTGGCCCTGGGAAGGGCGTTGCTGTGGAAAGAAATATAACTGGATTACCCAGTGTTGCTGCCGGGGCCAAATCGTATCGCGCAAAGCCATACCCAGTGGCGTTCAGAAATGCTGGGCTTCAAAAGATGACACCGGCGGGGGCTACCCACACGCGTACGTGAGAATTGGTGACTGGACGGCAGGCTTCTACCCGGGTGCCAATCCCTTTGGAGGACAGGGAATAGTAGTGGTGCCTGACCATCATGCGGGCCACGGCACGTGCAAGGATGTGATGCTTAGGCCCTGTAGCTTTGATTTCGAGGAGGTAAGAGCCGCAGTCAAGGAATTCGCTAAGAGGCCATTCGGTATCTATGTATACGGAGCAAAGGACTGCCGGGCTTGGGTCGCGTCAGCCATCAGTTGGGGAACACTCAAGGGAGCGGGCTGCACGGTGCCTTGAGACTTAATGGAACCTTTATTCATGGGCAAGTATAAAGCTTTGAGTCTTCTTGCCGTGTGTCTGCTTGCGATAGCATTTGTACTGCACGCTATCCTGTTCGCTCCACAGTTGCGACGGCAGTTGATTCTCGGCGATGTCAGATCGAACGGCACATGCCGTTTTTCATGTCCCGCCGGACATGCGTTTTACTTGGTATTTGGTCTGACGGAAAACGTCCGTTCGCCCCATGAGCTGTCGGGAAACATCGCCCTTCATCGCGACGACACTACAGCCTGGCTTCAAGCCGCAGAGTTCAAGTCCGAGAGTCTGCAGAAGGCGAATTGGCTGGATTCCCTTGGGATTCTTTCCTTCGTCCTGCAATACGACGATACCAACTACTTGTGGGATCTGAATCCCGGTAGATCTTATCAACTGGACGTCAAGCTGACGGACGTGCCGTCCGGAAGAGTATCGGTATGGCTTTGTTATGTTACGACGCGGTTTGAGGATTTGCGAGGGAAGAGATAGCAGAGTAATGCTGCTGGACTGGGTTGGTGGGCCCGTAGCGGGGGCGGCAGCGGATCACTGTTACAAGCGTTGCTGATGGGGATTAAGGAAAGCGATCGGCTTCGTTACCACAACGCACCTTGCTCGGGACAGGGGACCCGCACGCCGTGTCGGCGCAGCGCGGCGATGTGGCGCAAATGCAGTTGCAAGCAGCGTGTTGCAAGGAGATTGTCGTGCCACTGCCCCGCCGGACGTTCGCTGCGGTGGCGAGATATGGCGTCCTGCACAACGGCCATCCAAGTCATCGCCGCTCCCGCGGAGCAGTGCCTGACCGTCCTCCATTGCGATTGGGGAACCGGTCGGTACTGCGGCACTGCCTGAATCGTGCGGCGATTGCATGATGCCTGGCCCAGCAGTAGACGTTGTTGTTCCAAAAACAAGAATAGGTGATGAACCTGACCGCGTGCCTCTGGCCTGGAAGAGATTTGCGTCTTGATGCGGCCTCGGCAGCGCGGCGATGTGGTGGAACGTTTTGCGCTCGGCCGTGTTTGTGATGGTGCGTGCCACCCAGTGTTCTCGCCTTCCAGTTGCACGCGTGTTGCCGCTTCAACGAGCACTCACATCCGCGCGCGATTGCGTTGTGTGGTAATGGCAGTGCATTCATGCGCTCGCTCAGTCAGTGCCACACGGTTGATGGACGCGAATGCTTCAAAAAAAGGCATTTTGTGCGGCACGTTCGTAGTGCCATGTGACGCATCGGCGTAGAATGAGCAGGAGCTGTCTTGTCAGTGAATCGCGGTTGCAGAGGGAGAAACTTCGTCATGAGATATCGGTCACGTTTTTCGGCTCTTGTTGCGATGGTGGTGCTCGGCTATGTCGCCATGGCCGGTTTGCCGTCTCGATTGGCTTGTGCGACGGAAGCCGCCAATCGGTTGAATTTGTTAATCATTCATACGGACGAGCATAATTTTCGGACGTTGGGGTGTTATCGCAAGTTGATGTCGCGCGATCAGGCCTTGATGTGGGGGCCGGCCGTGGTGGAAACGCCCAACATCGATTGGATCGCTGAGCATGGTGCGATTTGCACCAGCTTCTATGCAACGACGCCGGTTTGCTCGCCATCGCGTGCGGCGTTCGTCTCCGGCCGGTATCCGCAGAACACGCCGGTGACCACGAACAATATTTCCATGGCCGATGGAATTGTAACATTTGCCGAGCTGCTCAAGCGCCAGGGCTACGCAACCGGCTATGCGGGCAAGTGGCATCTCGACGGAGGTGGCAAGCCACAATGGGCCCCCAAGCGAAAGTTCGGGTTTGATGATAACCGCTATATGTACAATCGAGGCCACTGGAAACAGTTAGAGATTACGGACGACGGACCACGTGTGAAGGCGCTCAAGAATGGCAAGCCGACCTACGCGGTTGCTGGCGCGGACGAGAAGTCGTTTACCACCGATTTCTTAGCGGACCGAACGGTTGAGTTTATTGCCGCTCACAAGGACCGACCGTTCTGTTATATGGTCAGCATTCCAGACCCGCACGGACCCGACTCGGTGCGCGCCCCGTATGACACGATGTTCCGTGACCAGGTCTACCAACCGCCGCGCACATTTGACGTATCATCCCAAACGGTTCCCAACTGGGGTAAGGCGCAGGGGCGGTTTGCCAAGATGGCACCGTATTACGGCATGGTCAAATGCATCGATGACAACGTCGGCAAGATACTTGCCGCACTGCGGCGTGAAGAACTCTTGGATCGAACGATCGTCATCTTTACGGCGGATCATGGTGATCTGCGTGGGGAACACCATCGCCAGAACAAAGGGGTTCCGTATGAGGCTTCAGCGAAGATTCCGTTTGTGATCTGGGCACCTGGCAAGGTCAAGTCTGGTACGGTGATCAACGAGGCACTCGGGTGCGTTGACTTTCTGCCCACGATATTGAAATTGATGGACTGTCCGACTGCGGGACTCGAACAAGGGCGTGACGCGTCGCCGTTGTTTACTACCGGTACGGCGCCGGATGGCTGGGCGGATACCGTCTTTATTCGCAGCACTTCGTCCGGGGCCGGTTGGATCGGTGTGGTGAGCGATCGATACAAGCTGATCTATTCCCCGGTTGATGCCCCCTGGCTGTTCGATCTGCAGAAAGACCCTGACGAATTAACCAACGCCTTCGGTGACCCGGCGTATCGAGAGACTGTGCGCATGCTGTCGCAGGCCCTGGCTAAGTACGCCAAGGATTACGCGGACCCTTATGTGGAGAATCCCAAGGTGCGCGCCGATCTGCAATGGGCGATTTCAGGTAAGGGCAAGTACCATGGAACGGTCCCCGCTCGAACTCAAGTCAAAACGCCGGTCAAGAAGCGGGCGGGACGAAAGCGCTCGCACTCGGGGCAGCGTGGTGGGACCTAGCCGGTAACTTGGCAATAGTGTGTCTGCCGTTCAAAACCGCCCTTCAAAACTGATAGTCCGAGGGATCCTATGTTGCGTCGTAGCTTTCGACTAAGCGTTGTTAGTGTGGTTATTGCTCTTCTTTGGACGCATGCGGCGCGGGCGGAAGAGGGCGGCAAAGCGGCCGCGAGCCGTGCGTGTGCGTCGGTGGCAACGCTGCCGATACAGATCGAGACGTATCAAGGGACTCCCTATTTCTTTCTGAATAACGGTGACCTCTCGTTCACCGTTTCGGTGACGCCGCAAGCTGGCGATGCACTTGACCTGTTATGGGGATCGAAGAACGACACACGCACCGCCCAGATCGCCGTTAACGGACAGAAGCAAAAGCTAAGCGCCGGCGGTTACGACGGGTTTCGGTGGGTGCGAGTGAAGTTGAACGCGCCGGCCGCCGGCGACCATTATCAAGTGACACTGAAGGCGATCGGTGGCAAAGCGGCGTTTGTGGCCGCCGTGCGGTTAGTGGCTGATACACTCGCCCTCGATGCGCCGTTCGACCTGCCCGCGAAACCGCTGAATGTGACGTTCGATGTGCCCAAGACCGAGGATGGTTGGCCGGTCGTCGAGTCGTTTGCGGACTTGCCGCCGCTTGAGCGAAACGCGCTGCAAGCGCGGCGTGCGCTGGAGCAAAGCCATCGATTTACCGTCGGTTGGTTGGCGAAGGTTGATCCTGTGTCTGGGCTCATCCCCGAGAATCTGACACGCGGGATTGATCGGTGGAACGGGCGCAACAACGCAGCCGACAACTATGCGTTTATGGTGTTGAGTGCCGCACTGACTGACCGAGACCTGTTCGATGGACGGCTGCTCGATATGCTGCGAACCGAGCAGCGTTTGACCAACAGGATCGATCGATTAGGAGACTACTACCAGTTTTCGACGCGCACATTTGAATACAAAGAACCCGATTTGACACGGATTATTTTCGACAATTCCGAGTATGTGAAAGATGGCCTGATGCCGTTGACCGAATGGTTGGGACCTTCGCCCTGGTCGCAGCGAATGTCGGGGATTATCGACGACATTTGGAAGCACGCGCCGATCGACACGCCGACAGGAAAAATCCCTTCCACCAATCCAGAAGTCAATGGCGAGATGATGCAGTTGACCGCCCGCTACTTTTGGATGACAGGGCAACGCAAGTACCTGGACGATGCCATTCGGATTGCCGACTGGTATTTGCTTGCTGACCGGCATCCAACACGCGACAGCGATTCGCTGAAGTTGCGCGACCATGGCTGCGAGTTGATTTCCGGACTGACGGAAGTCTATTTTGCCTGCTCGTATGCCGATAAGGCGAAGGCAGCGCAGTACAAGAAGCCGCTCCACGAGATCCTTGACTGTATCCTGCAGCACGGGATCAACGAGCACGGCATGATGTTCAATGCGTTCAATCCGCAGACCGGCGCGATCACACGTTCGGGATTGGCCGATACCTGGGGGTACAACTACAACGGGTTTTACACTGTTTACCTTGTGGATGGTGTCACGAAGTATCGTGATGCTGTGCGTCGTGTGCTCAGTAACCTGAATCACTACAAAGGCTATGCATGGGAAGGTCGCAGCCACGATGGCTATGCCGATTCGATTGAATCGGCTATCAACCTGTATAATCGCGAGCCGGTGGATGTGGCGGCCGAGTGGATTGACAGCCAGATGCGCATCATGCTTGCCATGCAGCAGGACGATGGCATCATCGGTGGCTGGCATGGGGACGGCAATTTCGCTCGCACTGCCATCATGTATGCACTCTGGAAGCAGCAAGGAGTGACCCTGCAACCGTGGCGTGAAGATGTACGGCTCGGCGCGGTTGAATCGGACGGGGAGCTCCAGTTGATCGTGGCAGCGGACAAGCCGTGGCAGGGGCGGCTAGTGTTCGACGTTGCAAGGCACAAGACGGTGATGCACATGCCACAAGATTACCCGCGGATCAACCAGTTTCCCGAGTGGTTTACGGTCGATGCCAAGGCCGAGTATCACGTGACGACGGCAGCGGGTAAGGCCGTGGTGCACGGCGGCCAGCAACTGCGCGACGGGTTGACGCTGCAGATTACATCACCGCAGACGCCTGTCCGATTGCAGGTTCGCCGTGTGCAATGAACGCTGCGATCGTCGCAGGGTGTGTCGAGTTCGCTGCGCGGCAACATTGCAGCGCTATTGGGTTTTCAAGGCGCGCGATGGCACCCCAGAATCCGGTCAAGAACCTGCGCAACCGTCTCCTTCGCATGACCGTAACTGTTTAGCCATCTGAAGTGGGACGTGCGCTCGAGTTCATTTCCCATCGGTCGACCCCCGCCGCCTTGTGCGGTGGGTGAAGAGGATTGGTAAGCTACTCGTGGCGTCCTATCCCCCCCACAAACACGGCCCCAGTTCCCTTCCCGCCGCCGAAGGCGGCGGGAAGGGAACTGAGGGGAGTAGCTGGTATCGCGGGTAGCTCACTAGGCGGTTTCACCCATGGGAGTCTATTGAAAGCGACATCACTTCATTCAGCTAAACGGTTACGCATGACCAGGAAACATTGACCGAGCTGTCTATTTGCCACGCAGCGAATGATCGTGAGTGGCAGCACGGTGCGAACCGCATTCTGGTGTGCCTGCACTCGCTCGCCAAATCGGTGGAGCTGCCGTGCCGGTCTGGAGCGAGCTTGACACACCCTACGTTGATGGAAGCTCTCTACAGCTGATAGAGTGTGATCGACTCGATTTGCAACTCACCCTTGTTCTGCATGGGGTCGAGTCGGAGTTGTTGGACCGGCTTACCGTTGCCGATACGAAACAGGTAGGATTGCACGGAGTCGGCGGCGTTAAGTGCGCGATTGATCGACTCTTTGGCTTGATAGCCATTTTCCGGTCCGGCCCAGAACCATTCGACGCTGGTCCCTTTGGCGGGACGTGCCTTGAGTTCCAGGACCAGTGTGCCGGTAGCCGGATCGGCGAGTTGTGTGGCAATGCGTGGATCGTTGCCGGTCGCGACCAGGAAAGTCGCTTTATCACGGCATTCGATTTTCACATCGTCGCGCTGAGACCACTTGGCCAGGTCTGTATCGTCGGTGAATTTCCACGTCATCAGTGCTGTCGCACCATCGAGCTTGATTCCGTCGGGATTGGTGGATGTGTCGGGCGGTGGAGTGGTCTTGTAGGCGTGCGTTGCCTTGTGGATCGCCCGTGTCGAGCTGAAGTGGTACTTACCAGACGCGACCGAGACCAACGCGACATTGCCGTGCATGCGTACTTTCCGTATTCCCTCAGCTTGTTCCAACGGTTGACCGCCTTCGGTGATTTCCGGTTTGGGGGAGGCGGGAATAATGACGATTGCGACCGTATTGGCTGGGATCTCGACATCGAGATCGAACCGGTCGCCTTCAACGCGCCAGTTGCTGGTAATCGGGCCGCGCACGCTGTTGTAGGAGGCTTTGACCCAGTTGATGACCTTGCGCTCGGCGTTGCTACCGGGAGCTGCGGGCCGAGGGTGAATGATAATCCTTTGGTATCCCGTTCCCTGCGACCGAATGCCGGCCAGCGTGTCGAACATCCACTGGCACACGGCACCGAAGGAATAGTGCGAGAAGGAATTCATGGCCGCGTTGTGGCGGCCAAAGCCATCTTCCTTGGTGAAACTGTCCCACCGTTCCCATATCGTCGTGGCACCTTGATCGACTTCATACCCCCAGGACGGGAAGGCACGGCTTTGGAACAGGAACATGGCCAAGTCGTGTTGCCCGACCGACGGCGACGAGAGGACTGGGAGCAGCGGGCGCGTGCCGAGAAATCCGGTGGTCATGCGAGTGCCATTTTTCTGGATCATCTCGGCGAGTTTCCGGCCGGTCGCACGCCGTTTTCCACGCGGGATAAGGTCTGCGAACAGCGCCAGTGCGTAGGCCGTTTGAGTATCGACGTTCAGAGATCCGTCCTGCTGGACGTACTTCGCATTGAAAGCACGTTTGATTCTCGCGAACAGTTCTTGGTAGTCGGTTGCCTCTTTCGTGAGGTCAATCGCCTCGGCCATTTGCGCCATTTTTTTGGCGCTGATGGCTAAATAGATCGTATCGATATAGTCGATCGGCGTGGCCGCACCCTGGGTCAACCAGTCGCCCCAGCTGTTGCCATGGACAACGCCGAGATTATTGCGGCTGGTCTTCTTGCGCCATTGCATGAAACGTGTCATGGGCTCCCAACATTGGCGGATGATTCGAGTGTCGCCATAAGCTTGCCAGATGGTCCAGGGGCAGATGACACCTGCATCGGCCCAGGCCGTGCCGAAGTCCCAGCCATGCTGGAAGGGATAGGGGGCGTAGCCGGGGAATGTACCACTGGGACGTTGCGACTCCATCAGCTCTCGAAGCCACTTAGTGTAGAACGCGGCGACGTCGGCGTTGTAAGCGGCGGTGCCGACGTATACTTGCGCATCACCGGTCCAGCCAAAACGCTCGTCGCGCTGCGGGCAATCGGTTGGCAAGTCGATAAAATTGGCGCGTTGGGTCCAGACGACGTTCTTGAACAACTGGTTGGCCATCGCGTCCGAACAAGTGAACTGGCTGGCCATTGGTGTGTCGCTATGGAGCACCAGACCGGTGATTTCCGGGGCAGCCGTAATGGCTTTGGCGGGTGACGCAGTGACTTCCACATATTGGAAACCGTGAAACGTGAAACGTGGTACGTAGGTTTCGCCAGTCGCGTCACCATTGAGGATATAGCGATCGGTGGCGCGCGCCTTGCGTAAGTTCTCGGTCATCAGACGACCATCGGGATAACACATCTCGCCAAATCGCAGCGTTATTTCCGTTCCCGCGGGCCCCTTGATCTGCATGCGCACCGTGCCGGCGAAGTTTTGGCCAAGGTTATAGAGGAACTTGCCAGGTGCGATGGTCTTAACGTCAATGGGCTTGATCTGTTGGGTGATGCGAACCGGTACACCGGGAAATGCTTCGAGTTTTGGGCGTTTGAAGCCCAGGTCGATCGGGCGTCCTTTCACCTCGACTTTGCCATTCGGTTCGGTCGGGTTGCGGAATTCGTAAAACGTGGCGGTCGGTCGTCCGTTTTCTTTGGCCAGTACCGCGTTTTCCCACTTGGTCGCGTCGTAGCCGGGATCGGACCAGCCTTTGAGTTCGCGTCGAGCATCGTAGACTTCGCCCATCAATAGGTCTGCTTCACGAATCGGCCCCGAGCCAGTGACCTTCCACGACTTGTCCGTAGCGATGATTTCGTGGCTGCCATCCTCGTATTCGATATCCAGCTGCGCCATGATCGAAGGTGTTTTGCCGTAGGTGTAACGACCAATCCGCTCGGTGCCGATGCCGGTAAGCAGGCCGAATCCGACGTAGCCCGAGTACCATCCGTCCGCGACCCAGGCGCCGAGTGCGTTGTTGCCCGACTGGATCAGTTCGGTTACGTCGTAGGCGCGGTAGTAGGCGCGTTGGTGATAGTCGGTCCAGCCGGGAGCGAACCAATGGTCGCTGGTTCGTTGGCCGTTGACGTACAGTTCATAGATTCCCAAAGCGGTCGCGTAGATCACCGCGCGGCGAATCGGTTTCTTCGTTGCCTGAAAGTCCTTGCGGTATTGATAGGCGGGCGGGAGGAAGAGCGTCTCGTTGCTCTTGAACACGGGCGTGTTGTCGCGATAGCTGATGAAATCGGCTTTCCAGTCGGTTGGCTTCAGCAAGCCCATGGACCACTGGGCGATCTCTGATTCGGCTTTGCAGGTACCGCCCGCTTGGCCCCAGATTTGTACTTTCCAGAAACAGACGGCTTGGGAGGCAAGTGGTATTCCTTCATAGACGATGTTGACCGTCTCGCGGCTCGCAACTTTTTTTGAATCCCACAAGTCGGCCTGACCGTCGGCAAGTTTCTTTGGAGAGGTTGCTACCAGGATGCGGTAGGCCCCTTGGTACGCACCCCGTTGTTGCGACGTGAGTCGCCAGGTGAGTCGCGGTTTAGGCTGATCGATGCCGATTGGGTTGACCAGGTATTCGCAACGCAGGTCAACCACTTGCAGGTCTCCCGCCGCCTTGCAAGTGGCCGGTTTCATGGTGGAAAACAAAGTGCTGATTGCGCACAGCAACAATGCGGTGAGAAATCGGTGGCCCATTGAATGCATGATGTTGATTCCCTCGCGTATCAAATATGTCAGTGGTTCCCGCCCGTGAGCGAGATGGGGAAGGTATATTGGTGGCTGGTGGAGTGCAGTGGAGGCCGATTCGGGTGGGGCAATCTAGTTACTTATCTCGATCGGGACGCTGCCCGACACAATGTGTTGTCCGGGACAATTTAAGCCGGGATTCGGTCGCGCGACGGTCGAGTTCCTCCGTCCGTGGTGAAGAACTTTTCGGAGCGGGCTGTCGCATTCTCTTGCTTTGCCGATTAGATCGGTGACTGCAATTCTACCATGATCCGATAACTCGTGTTAACCGGGGCCCGTCGGTTGATGGCCGGAGGGTCGTGTGCCAGGATTCCATTGCGTTGGACGCGGAGTATAGGGGCAGCGTCTGAAACGTGGATGTGGCGGCTCGGTTTTGACCGCTGTATCGCGTTGGGGTACACTGCCGTGTATCTGGTGCCCGCTATTTTATAGAGGTCGATGAATGGTCACGATTCGCTATACTGGTGATGCTCTTTGGGAGAGGATACAGCGTGCCGTGGACAAGATCAAAGATCGTTTGCAGCGAGTGGCGCGAGCGCTTGACGCGGCGGAGATCCGGTATGCGATCTTGGGAGGCAACGCTGTCCAGCTCTGGGTGGCTCAGGTTGATGAGGCTGCGGTGCGCAATACTCGGGATGTTGACATCCTGCTCGATCGCTCGAGTCTCCAAGGGGCCATTGAGGCACTGAGTGTCGCCGGGTTTGTGTATCAAGTGGTTGCGGACGTACCGATGTTCCTGGATGGACCCGAAGCGTCCCCTCGCGATGCCGTGCATGTCGTGTTTGCGGGCGAGAAGATTCGGCCTGATTACCCGATCGCTGCTCCGCATTTGTCGGAAGCAGAACGCATCAAGGGCATTTGTGCCATTTCGTTGGAAGCTCTGGTTCGCATGAAACTGACGTCTAATCGCCGCAAGGATCAGGTGCACGTGCTGGACATGATTGAAGTGGGGCTGATCGACGACTCGTGGTTGTCTCGGGTGCCAGATCCGCTTCGACCTCGTTTGCAAGAATTGCTCGACGATCCGGACGGTTGAGCCTCTGCTAACTGCTCTTGCGCCCCAGCCACATCGATCCGAGGATGCAGAGGATCTGCAGCGCGTACATAGCGCCGAACAGACCGCCGGCTGCGGCGATCACGTAGATAAAGGGCTCGATCCAACGTGCTAACCACCAGCCGCTGATGTCCAACAGCACGGCCAGCATTGGCAGCGGGCCGATCAACAACTTCAGTTTGCTGGGGATGCCGGTCATCAGGAACAGGACGCCGACGATGAACGTAAAGACGGGCATGGTCAAAATATGGACGTGCGTGATCTGGACCAGTCGTGATTGACCGGTCGGTTTGTAGACCTTGGTCTGCATGCCCGATTCTTCCACAGTGACTTCTGGCTTGGCGGTTTCCATGACCATTTCGTATTGCGGATCGCTCGAATCAGTCTCGGCGTACGGCACGTCTTCCATGTCACCGCCGTCCGCGTTGTGGCACTCGATGCAGTGGGCCTTGATGATTTCTTGTGCGGACGGGTCACCCTCTTGGGAGAGGCCCGTCTTGGCGAATTCCTCCTCTTTGGCTTCGTTCTCCAGCCACTTGATCAACCCACGCACGGCCTCGTCACCGCCGTTTTCCAGGTATTCACGCATTTCGCCGTCGGGACGCACCTGGCTCAACATTTCTGAGTTAACGGTAATCTTGTCGTCTGGCTTGAACGTCTTTTGCATACCGTGGAACGTGGCACGCAGGTCGTCCAGTGTCAGTCCTGGTTCGTCATCCGCATACTGGTGTTTGTAGAAGATGTTGGCGGTGCCGGCCAGATAGCCGGGCCCGATGATCAACAGGAACAGCGTTACCAGCAGTTTGCCCGATAGCGGTAGTTTGGCCAATCGAATGTCGTCGGTATTCATTCCTTCAGCTCCTTGGCTTCTCCGAGTCTCGGACGGGAATTGCGTGATCGTGAATGCTGACAAGTGTGCCACTGGCAGGCATACAACATGGCGCAAGCTAACACAACTGCGTGGGATTCTCAAGATACTGAGCAACGCATTGTCGCTTCGCGAAGAACCGGGGCAGCGAGACGTCTTTGGCAGGCCTGATGTCCACCGGTGCCCACGGCTGGGCCCGCGCCGCGCCGATAGTATGGCGTGGTGCGAGTGGCGGCCGGATGATTGACAGCGCTGTTGGGAATCGATACAGTGTGCGGGTAAAGGCTACTGTTTGACAATGATTACCATTGAGTATATCTGGTGTAACGAGTGGATTCGGTCGTGAACGAGCCAGAAATTGAACGACGGTTGCAGGAGTTTGACGCTCTGTGCCGCGAACGCGGGATGCCGCTTACGGTGCAGCGTCGGGATATCCTGCGCGCCGTGCTCCAGCGGGACGATCACCCGTCGGTCGACCAGATTTTCGAATCGGTCAAGGGGCGAATCCCGGGGCTGTCTCGAACGACCGTTTATCGATCCCTGGAAACGCTCTGCAAATTAGGTGTGTTACGCCGTCTTCATCATCCTGGAGCAACGGTGCGTTTTGATGGCAAAGTGACTCGCCATCATCACTTGATCTGCCGGACTTGTCACAAGGTGGTCGATGTTGAAACCAAGAAGTTTGACACCATCGAGCTCTCGCCCAAGCAGCGTCGGGGGTTTGTAGTGGAGGACTTCGCCGTCCACTTTCACGGGCTTTGCCGCGCGTGTCGGCAGACGCACCCGGACTGAGTGTCCAGAGAGGTGCTGTTCGACGACCGGCGCGTGTGCCGAATTGGAATACTGGCCGAATTGGAATACTGGCCGAATTGGAAAAGCTGGCCGAATTGGAAAAGCGAACAAAGGTGGCTCATTATGGCCCGATATGTCTGTTCCATTTGTGGCTACGTCCACGACGACGCGGCGGGAGAGCTCTTCGGGGACTTGCCAGATTCTTGGACCTGTCCCGTTTGCGGTGCGGCCAAGTCGGAATTCGACGTTGAAGCGGCGAGCGACGCCCCCGTTGGTGCGACCGAAACGACCGAAACGACCGAAACGGCCGAAACGCGTGAAACGGGTGAAACGGGTGAAACCGCTGTGCGGCCACCGCGGCGTGGTGCGGCGGACAAGGCGCTTTGGGCGCACCGCGTGTTCGGTTATGTCTTTCTGGCGGTTTATGTTGTGATGATGGTCCAGATGGTACCGCGACTCTGGACGTACCAGATCGAGTTTCCCGCACGCACGGTGGTTCACTTGGCGCTGGGGATGGCGGTAGGTGTGATTCTGTTATTGAAGATCGGCATCGTTCGCTTCTTTCGCCGCTTGGATCAGGCCTTGGTCCCGTTGCTTGGCACTTCGTTGCTGGTCAGCAGTGTGGTGCTGATTGGTATTTCCGTGCCGTCAGCGTTTCGTGAAGCGTTTGTCACGGCGAAGCTGTTCACGCCGGTGAGCCAGCAGCGGGTCAAGACGTTATTGACGCAGGCCGGATTGGATGCAGTGGCCAGTGCGGATTATTCTACGGCGCGCTCGTTGCGTCAGGGGCAGCGGATCTTGCGACACGAGTGCATCGGCTGCCACGATTTGCGCACCGTGTTGGCCAAGCCTCGCACGCCGTCGTTGTGGCGGCAGACGGTGCGGCGCATGGCCGATCGCACGACGCTGCTCGATCCGCTCAGCGAGACGCAGCAGTGGCAAGTCACAGCGTACCTAACGGCCCTCTCGCCGCAATTACAAAAGTCGTCGCGGCAATTGAGCCAACAGCGGGAACAGCGTGCCAGTTCGCTCAAGGCTGCGGAAGCGTTGACCAAGAGTGATGGGAGTGGCTCCGATTCAAATCCCAGTTCCTATGATGCCGAAAAGGCCGCAGCATTGGTTGCCGCCAAGTGTTCGCAGTGCCACGATGCTTCGCTCGTCGCCGGGTCACCACCGGCCAGTGCGGAGGAAGCTCGTCAGTTGGTCTCGACGATGGTCGAGGAGGGGCTTGAAGTGACCGATAGTGAGTTAGCGTTGATTATCGAGTACCTGGAAAAGACTTACATCAAGTAGCGGAGGCCGTTCTATGAGCCCGCTGACCAATTCGCTGTTGGGTGTCGCGTTCGTGTTGTGCGGAGCATTGGCGACGTTACTGATGTATTTTCTGCGTGGCGCGGTGAGTCGCCCGCAGTCGGGGCCAGAAGCGAGCACGTCTGGGCCGCCGGCCGAGAAGGCGGATGGCGTCCCGATTGCCGATCAAGTGGCTGCAGAGCCAGGCGAGGCGGAATACCTGGCGCCGTGGAAGAGGACGGCCGATGCGCGTGAGCCCTATTTGGATGATATTCACGCGATTGCCGAGACGGGCCAGTCGATCACCGAAGCGATGAGTAGCCGGAAGAAACCGGTGTCGTGGGATGATGTGCTGATCAAGGGGGCGCAGTTGGCGAAGATGCCGCTGAATGAGGACGAGCCGATTCAAACGAAAACCGTTTTGGGGCCTGGTGCGGATAAGCCACTGGTGATCGATACGCCCATCATCGTCAGCCACATGTCGTACGGTGCCTTGTCGCGCGAGATCAAGATCGCGCTGGCCAAGGGCAGCGCCGCCGTCGGAACCGCCATCTGCTCGGGTGAAGGGGGGATGCTGGAGGACGAGTTCGCCCATGCGCACAAGTACATCCTCGAATATGTGCCAAACTTGTACAGTATTACCGATGAGAATCTGCGCCGCGTCGATGCGATCGAGATCAAAATCGGTCAATCGGCCAAGCCGGGGATGGGGGGGCACCTGCCCGGTAACAAGGTCACCGAGGAGATCGCGGTTGTGCGCGGGCGCGAAGTAGGAAAGGAAATTATCAGTCCGGCCCACTTTGCCGACATTCAAACGCGGGACGACCTACGCCGTCTGGTCGATTCGCTGCGCACACGCTCCGAGGGACGGCCGATCGGGGTCAAAATCGCCGCTGGCGACCTGGAAGCCGATCTGGAATTTGCGTTGGCGGCAGGGCCCGATTTTTTCACACTCGATGGCAGCGCCGGTGCCACCGGAGCAGCTCCCAAGTTCGTCAAGGATGCCACTTCCGTCCCGACGATTAATGCGTTGTGCCGAGCCAGAAAATGGCTCGATCAGAACCATGCTGAGCAGGTTTCGTTGGTGATTACCGGCGGAATGCGTGTTTCAGCCGATTTCGCCAAGGCCTTGGCGCTCGGCGCCGATGCCGTAGCCCTTGCCACCGCCGCGTTAATTGCCAGTGGATGTCAGCAGTATCGGATTTGCAATACCGGAAGGTGTCCGGTGGGGATCGCCACGCAGGATCCATTACTCCGGCGGCGTCTTCAAATCGACACGTCAGCGCGGTATCTTGGGAACTTCCTGCGTGTGTCGACCGACGAGCTGAAGATGTTCGCTCGGTTGACCGGCAACGCCAATGTGCATGAAATGTCGATTGAGGATGTGTGTACCACGAACTCGGAACTCTCCAGCGCGACAATGATCGCCCATGTGTGAGCGGTTTGAAACGCGCGCGACATGGAGGCAATGGCCGTGACGGCGAGCGGTTTTGTCTGTTCACTTGTTTTCGATTTCAACGGAGTCCCCAAGTGGGCTCAGCAACCTCTATACCTGTAGTAACGACGGTCTGTCCGATGAGTAAACTTACGTGAGGAGAAGGACGATGATGAGACACAGATGGGATCGCTGGTGGATGTGGGCTGCGGTGGCCCTCATGACAACCCTGTTGGTCACTGGTTGCGCGCCAACCGACGACAAAAAGGGGACCACCGAACCGGCCGACGATTCGGCGACGACTGCCGCCGATGATCAGGATGCCGATGATCAGGCAACTGCCGACGACGCGACCGATCAGCCGGCGGCCGATGAATCGACGGACAAGCCTGCCACGGACGTCCCAGCGAAGGACGAGGGAGCGAAGGACGAGCCTGCCGATGCGGCCGACGCCCCGGCGATCGACCCGCCCATGCAGGAAGAGCCTGCTAAGGAAGAGCCTGCTAAGGAAGAGCCTGCTAAAGAAGAGCCTGCTAAAGAAGCACCTGCTAAAGAAGCACCTGCTAAAGAAGCACCTGCGAAGGAAGAACCTGCGAAGGAAGAACCTGCGAAGGAAGAACCCGCTAAAGAAGCACCTGCGGCCAAGACGCCAACGCCTGGGCCGGCCGTGACGGCACCCGCGGCAGCGGAACCGCCCATGAAAGCGGAACCGGCCAAAGAAGCAGCGCCGGCAGACGAGCCTGCGCCCAAGTTGACGCCGTACGAAGGGAAAGTACCGCTCGGCTTGCCCGACCTGAAGATTCCGGCGGACAACCCGATGTCGGTCGAAAAGATCGAGTTGGGAAAAATGCTCTATTTTGACAAACGCTTGAGCAAAGACGGCACGGTTGCTTGCGCCAGTTGTCACGGTCCGAAAGAAGCGTGGGCCGAGCACACACCGACCAGCAAGGGAATTGGTGGTCAGATGGGTGGCGCCAATGCGCCGACCGTGATCAACGCGGCTTATGCCAAAGAGCAATTCTGGGATGGTCGCGCTGCGACGCTTGAAGTTCAAGCCTTGGGGCCAATCGAGAATCCGATTGAGATGGGCCACACTTTGGCTGCGCTGATTCCTGAGCTCAACGCCATCGCAGGCTACAAAGCGCAGTTTCAGAAGGTCTTCCAGACCGATGTAACGAAGGAAGGCATTGCCAAGGCGATCGCCGCTTTTGAACGCACCGTGTTGAGTGGCAATTCTCCCTACGACAAGTTCACTGCTGGCGACAAGGCGGCGTTGAACGACATTCAGAAGAAGGGGATGGAGTTGTTTGACGATGTCGGTTGTTCGACCTGCCACAGCCAGCCGATGTTCAGTAGCTATCGCTACTATAACGCGGGCGTTGGGATGGACAAAGAGAAGCCGGACCAGGGTCGCAAGGCGGTTACCAACGAGGAAAAAGACTTGGGCAAGTACCGCGTGCCTTCGTTGCGCGAAGCGGCCAACACGGCACCCTATTTCCATGACGGCAGCTGCGACACGTTAGAGAAAGCGGTTGCTATGATGGCGGGCGGCGGGATTGCCAACGACAATCTTTCCGGCGTGCTCAAGGGTATCGGCACCAAAAAGGTCTCGGCTGAAGATCAAGCTGCGATCGTCGAGTTTCTGAAAGCCCTTTCGGGCGAGTATCCCGTGATGGATGCACCGAAACTGCCGTAGCCGAACTGTGCCATCGCAGCATGACGCCATCGCAGCATGGCCACGATGATCACTGAGGGCCGCCCCGTGTCGAGGCGGCCCTCTTGTATGGGATTGTATTTCAAGCCGCAATCGTCCACGAAGTTAGGATATGAGTATTTGTTTAGCCAGCGGAAGTGAGACGTGCACTCGAGTTCATTTTCCATCGGTCGACCCCCACCGCGTTGTGCGGTGGGTGAAGAGGATGGGTAGGCTACCCGTGACGTCCCATCCCCTCCACATCCACGGCTCCCTTTCCTCCCCGCCGCCTTCGGCGGCGGGGAGGAAAGGGGGGGAGCTGGCATCGCGGGTAGCTCACCAGGCGTTTTCACCCATGGGACAGGCTCATGGGAGTCTCTTGAAAGCGACATTACATCATTCGGCTAAACTGTTACGAATATGAGATTTGCGATTCCAAAGGTAATGCTCATGAACGGTTCTGCGAGACTCATGTCTATTGTGATGGTTTGTGTCGTTGCCTGTGCCAGCCGCTTGGTTGCGCAACAAGATCTAGCTTACCCGGAGACCCGCAAGGTGGAGCATGTTGACAAATACCATGGGACCGAAGTCCCTGATCCCTACCGCTGGTTGGAGGATGACGTGCGTACTTCGGCGGAGGTTGCCGCGTGGGTGGAAGCGGAAAATAAAGTTACGTTTGCTTACCTGAAAGCGATTCCGCAGCGTGCGACGATTCAACGACGTTTGACCGAATTGTGGGACTACGAAAAATACGGTTCACCATTAAAGCGGGGTGGCCGCTATTACTATTTACACAATACAGGGCTACAGAATCAATTCGTGCTGTTCATGATGGAGACGCTCAAGAGCTCGCCCCGCGTGTTGCTGGACCCGAATAAATGGTCCAAGGATGGCACGATTGCTCTGTCGGGTATGGCGTTCAGCGATGACGGGAAGTATCTGGCATATGGCGTGCAGGATGGCGGGAGCGATTGGCGGAAGTGGAAGTTTCGAGAGATCGAATCGGGCAAAGATTTGGCGGACGAATTACAGTGGATCAAGTTTTCGGGAGTTGCCTGGAACAAGGACAGCAAGGGTCTGTTCTACAGCCGGTATGATGAACCTCAGGAAGGTGAGGAGTTTCAAAGTCTGAACCTGAATCAGAAAATCTATTATCACCGAGTCGCTACGCCTCAGGCCGAGGATGTACTGGTATTCTGTCGTCCGGATCATCCCGACTGGGGGTTTCAGGTCGATGTGACTGAGGATGGAGATTATCTGGTCATTACGGTGTGGAAGGGAACAGACGACAAGTATCGCGTGTTCTACAAAGACCTGAACGAACCATTTGGAATGCCGATCGAACTCATTGACAACTTTGAAAATGAGTTTTCGTTTGTCGGCAATGATGGTCCCGTCTTTTATTTTCAGACCGACGTGGATGCTGCCAAGAAGCGTTTGATCGCGATCGATATTCGGAAGCCCGATCGCGATGACTGGAAGGAGATCATTCCACAATCGGAGAACGTGCTCCGCAGCGTCGGTTTTGTCGGGAATATGTTCATTGCTCAGTATCTGGAGGATGCTAAGACGCAAATTCTGCTGTACACGCCCGCTGGCGAGCTTGTAGATACGGTCGCGTTTCCGGGGATTGGCACGGCATCTGGGTTTAGCGGAAAGCGGACGGACACCGAAACGTTCTATTCTTTCTCGAGCTTCGCGGTGCCTCCGAGTACCTACCGTTTTGACTTGATCACACGCAAGAGCCGACTGTTGCGTCGAGCGGACGTGAAGTTCGATCCGGAAAGCTACGAGACGAAGCAGGTTTTCTGCAAGAGCAAGGACGGCACGAAGGTACCGATGTTCATCACCAGCAAGAAGGGGCTCAAGCTGGATGGGCAGAATCCGACGTTGCTCTACGGTTACGGCGGTTTCAATATCCCGCTCACACCCGGGTTTTCGACCAGTCGATTGGCGTGGATGGAGATGGGTGGCGTGTTGGCTGTGGCCAATTTGCGTGGTGGTGGCGAGTATGGTGAAGAGTGGCATCAGGCCGGAACGAAATTGAACAAACAGAACGTGTTCGATGACTTCATCGCCGCTGCAGAGTGGCTGATCGATCACAAATACACCAGCACCAAGAAGTTGGCCATTCAGGGTGGCAGTAATGGTGGGTTGTTGGTCGGTGCGTGCATGACCCAACGGCCTGATCTATTCGGGGCTTGCCTACCGGCGGTTGGTGTGATGGACATGCTTCGTTTCCATGTGTTCACGGCCGGTCGTTTCTGGGTCGACGACTATGGAAGCGCGGAAGACGCCGATCCGAAGCAGTTCAAGGCGCTGTTGGCCTACTCGCCGTACCACAATCTCAAGCCGAATACCAAGTATCCCGCAACGTTGGTGACGACGGCCGACACCGACGATCGAGTGGTTCCGGGGCATAGCTTCAAATTCGCGGCACGGCTGCAAGAGTGCCAGGCTGGCGATGCGCCGGTCCTGATTCGGATCGAAACACGTGCTGGGCACGGGGCTGGCAAGCCGACGGCGAAGATCATCGAGGAGATTGCTGATCAATGGGCATTCTTGGTCAAGAACCTGGCGATGGAGTTGCCGTAACGCGGCGTCGCTACTGAGCCCCTGCAACGTGGCGGACCGGGCACCGTTTGAATTCAGCGCTCGGTTGTGGAGCTGCTTGTCCCGTTCTTGTTGCGCGAGTTGTTGGTCAAATTGGCCCCGTAGGCAACGTCTGGCACGCTACAGTCCGAAAGGCCGCTGGCATCGCACTTTAGTTCTTGCCCGCCATTTTCTTTGCCCTCGAAGGAGAGCAACCGGAACGCCGTCCATGAGCGCGACGGCAGATAGGGGCAAAGAAGATCGTGGGCAGAAATAGCGTTGGGCGAAGGTGCTTCGCACAAGCGTCTCTCTTCCCATGCTTGCACGCAACGCTCGTGAACTCTCCGGCCCAAAGAACTGAGTTCACGGCAAATAGCCGTATGCGAATGCGGCTATTTATCCTCTGGTGCCTGGATTGCCTATTTGCCATTGCTGTGATTTCCGGCTTGCAGTACAAGAGCACTCCGGCGATCCGTGGATAGGATCTGGAAGGCTCTTTTTTTGCACAGGAAAGGACGGTTCAGGCTATGGCTGCAGAGCGTTATGTCGATATGTGGGCGTTTCTTGGAATGCATCCGACGAATATCGAGGTATTGCAACGGCTAAAGTCTGCCGATGACCGCCAGTTCGGTACGAATATGGATGTCTGTGGTACCGTCTCTGATCGCAATCCAAAAACGGGCAAGTGGAACGAGACGTGTCTGGTTGGCATTCGGAGTGATATCTGGAACCCGGATAAGTCGGAGTTGGAGAAGTCACTCAAGAAACTGCACACGCGTCGCCGCAAGCACCATCGGAGCAAAGTCAAGGACACCGGGCAGCTCAACGCGAAGCAGGATGCTCGGCTTCAAGACAACTTGAAGGCGGATCAGTCGCTCGCGCTATCGGCGGACGATCTTGAAAAACGCCGCTTAGTCATGAAGATGTTCCGGACCACCGGTGAACGTATTCGCTGGACCGGGACTCTCGAAGAGTTGACCACGCGCGAGGTTCATAATTCAATCGGCTCGAAACGTACCGTGTTGTCGATGGTCGCCATTTTGCCCGGCTACGAATTCTTGACCACCGTCCAACAGAACCACCGCACCTTTCGCATTCCCTCGATTTACACCTTCTGCTTTCACGATGCGGCGCACATGCGGACCTGGTATGTGAACGTCAAACGCAAGTGGTTTTCGATCGGTGCCGACTATGTGTTGGAATCAGAAGGACGACAGATCGGCGAAATTGACGGCAAGCTGATCGGATTCGGCTACAACGCCTATGTGACCGTTACCGAACCTACGCTGGCCGCCAATGGTGATTTCATGGACTTGGTAACGCTGTTTGCCACAAGTGTCGGATACCACCGTGCCATGCGCCGCAGCGTACGTCGCCGCGTGGCGGCTGTCAAAAGCGGTGCTTCGGAGCGTCATATTATCGAAGATGAAGAATTCTGGTTGTTGAAAAACCCACGTCGCCGTGCAGCGTAGGAAAGTCGAGAGCTGAGAGTCTAGAGTCTAGAGTCCAGAGCTGAGAGTTATTACTCTTGGCACAGGGTTTACGCGGGGTCGGGTGGTACGCGTTGCCCGGCCCCAGCTTGCTTGTCAGGCAGGTGGAGCAGTTTGACGAACTAGCTGCAGACCATTCAAACACTCGACGGCCGAGCGCTCAGTTCTCCACTCCACTCCACCGCGCGCACCACGCAATCGGCACAAGTGCTCACGCTCTTGGCGACAATCCGCAATAGTGACACTCAGCGCCCTCTTCAGGTAACGCGTGGTTGCAGTGTTCGCACTTCGGGCGTCGAGTCGCCCAGGCCATGTAGACGACCAGTGCGACGATCGGTGCCCCGCATGCCAGGATGCCGACGAAATCTCCGATGGTACCCATGACAGTTTCTCCACGGCGAAGTCTTGCGATAGTTTGACTGCGTAGATTATACCACAGCATGCGCGTGATTTCGCGCGTCACGAGCGTAAGTGCGTCGCTCGGAATGAAGTGACGACTAGGTGGGCGGTTAGGTTTAATTGTTCCATCTTGTTTGGGATTGTCCGGCTACGGGATCACCAAATGTTTCCGCTGGCGGCAGGCTGCATTGAGTGAGTTGTTGGGTGTCGTCGCGACCTGTTGTTCGTTCGCACTAGCAAACGTCGTTAGGCGACAGTAGGTGGCTTCTCACGTGTGGTGTGCGAGCTTGACGTTGACTTGCCGGTCGGCAAGTGACGTGGCATTGTCGAAGAAAGCGACCGTTGTAAGAGTCGCAATTCCGTCAACCTGTTGCCAAATTCTCGCATGCCAACGATTGGTTCAGTCCTTGAACAGACTCGGCTTCACCACGACGTCGCCCAGGTCGTTATCGCCCGGTTGTAGATCAAATTCCTTCGTACCGCGGCGCCATGTCTCTTGTTGGCCGTGGATTGTCACATCGGCGACGTAGCCGGCCTTTTCTTGCCAGAACATGAAACTGTGTTTCCCGACCGGGATGTTCTTGATTTCGAACTTGCCATCCTTATCGGTCACGGCGACATAGGGGTGGTCGGAGACGATCAACCAGCCAAGTTCCCAGGAATGGATTGCGCAACTGACCCGTACCGGCATGCGTTCGGCGTTGGGGAATTCCTGCGTATAGTTGTCCCCCTGGGTCAGCGTGATGTTGATTGGGTTATTCTTGCGAGGGTCGATCTTCACGGTATCCCCTTTGGGGTCCGAATTGTGGATTACCAGTTTCTGTGTGGTTCGCATTACCACGACGTGAGGTTCGAAGCGACAGCACTTGTTCTCCAGCCGAACCTCGCTGTGCTCGTCCTTCTTGTAGCTCGCATGGATATCAACCGTTTCGCGACGGCCCAGAGTGAGCCTGATGATCACGTCCTGGACACCGCCGTTTCCGGGATTGACTTTCAGCGCTTCGTCGACCAGCTTGAACTTGCCGCAGACTTCAATATCCTTGTTGACGACGACGCGTTTGGGGACTGGGGGCGTTCCATCGTATATAATGCGACCGCGCAGTGTGGCCCACTCGGCGGCCGAACTGGCGCTCGTCACGGTCGATAGAAGTACGGAGGTGGCAATCAGCAACGTGCGCATGTTCGTGATCTCCAGGGTGTGGGTGCGTGGCAACTCCGCCGCGGCCGTCGTGGCCGGAGAACGTGCCGAGTACAAACAGTGGGTGCGATGGTCTGTTGCGCCATTTGCCAGCGTGACATGCGGCGCTCGCGTTGGATTGAACTGGCTGTCCTCGTGCTGTTGCGCCCCGTCGATGGAAGTGCGGGCCCACGTTTGGATCGCCCCGGGTGGGGAGCTGGCACGCTCGGCTTGTAATCTATACCGTTAGAAAGTGTTTCGGAAATGGTTCCCAACGCACAGTCGGATCGCATTCAACCTCAATTGTGGAGCAGAACCAAGCGATCTTTGGCTTTGAGTCGCTTCCTCTGCGAATTCCAAGAAACGTTCCAGAGACCAATCGCCAGCATCGGTGGATATGTCGCTATCTGCCGTAGAAAGCGGCGTTTCGTCAGTTGCTACGAACGGACCGTCCGTTTTGTTCAGTATGGAGAGTGGGAGCGGCACGTGTTGCGGTCTATTCTGAGAGGGGACACTCCGAGTGTACCATTGCCTTGTTTCTTGTCTTGTTGATCCCGTCTTTGGTCCGCGCGCAGAGGGCCGATGAGGTGCCGCGCGCAAGCAATCTAGTAGCCGAGGGCAGCAATGCCACGGGCAAGAAAGGCATGGACCGTTCAGTTCTTTTTTGCCTTTGCCCATCATTTTCTTTGCCCCCAAGGAGCATTACCAGACGCGCCGTCCATGAGTGCAACGGGAGAGAAAGGCAAAGAAGATTGCGGGCAAAAAACAGCGCTCGGTGGAACATCTTCCGATCAGGTAGCCGTTTGCCATTCTTCGAGCTAATCGAGCGAAAATTCGGGCGTCATTGATCATTCGTAGTTTGTCATTTGCGCGAGATCGTGACCGCAACGTGGCAATGTCCAACGAGCAGTCTTGGGTTGTGGAGCGAGGTTGCTAGTTGAGTTGGCCGAGACAGTGTATCTTGGGGGAGCATGTGAATTGGGGGACGACCCACAGCGGTCCAGCAGGAACCAGGAGTTTGGCGGTGCGATCACTTGGCGAGTTAGTCCGTTCAGAAGCCCCGGCGATCGACAGGGTGCGTCGCTGGGTCGAGCAAGCTGAAGTTAGCTGCACTATTCTGCCCCCGTCGGATGAGCGCTGCCGAACGCTGCTGGCGGTTCAGGTAGCTACGGACCTTCCGCTGGGGGCGCTTGCATACGAAACGGGTGGGGTCCTGGTCGATCACGGTTGGCTTCGGTTTTTGGGCAGTGGTCATGCCGATCTTCCGCGCAATCTAGCGGACTGGAATGCGACACGAGGTGAAGGGTTGTGTCTGGTGGCGGACGATGTTATTGGTGGTTTCTTTGCGGTCAATCGCGGCGCTTTCGGTGACGATGCTGACATGTACTATTGGGCTCCAGACAAATTGCAGTGGGAGCCGATCGGTTTCGAATTCGATTTCTTTTTGCGTTGGTCGTTAACTTCGGCGTTGGCAGACTTCTATCAGCATTTTCGCTGGCGGAACTGGGTCAGTGATGTCGCCCATGCGTTGCCGGTCGATCACGGCTTCTGTTTTGAGCCACCGCTGTGGCGTGGCGGCGATGCGATCACAGCACGCACTCGGTCCACGCTGAGCGTTGCCGACGTGTACGACGCGAAACTAGCCGCCCAACGCGACTCGGACAATTAGTATCTTGTGCAAAATGGGTCAAACCCCCTTCAGGGTAGCGCTGCCGCGGCTCTTTGTCTCAACGGGCGAGCGCTGGCACACCAGACGCGGACGGAGCATCTCGCGTGCTGTTTGTATGCAAGAGCAAGCACGGTGTCGTTCGTTCTTCGCGTCATACGGCGAGCGCGCGGGAAGATCGTAGGTCGCACTACGGTGCGAACCGTATTCTGGTGCGCCTTGGTTCGCTCGTCACGTAGGTACAGCTGCCAATGTGATCCGAGCGAACGTGACACACCCTACTGTTGGTACCGATCGCAATGCGTTGAGACATGCTACAATGCAGGCCGATGTGAGCACCGACGATCGAGCTTGGGCGCGAAAGGGTATGTATGAAAACGCTTGTGAGTTGCATTGGGTTGATTGCGGTAGCGTCGCCGTTGGCGATCGGGTCCCAGCCGGCAGCACGGCCGAACATCGTGTTCCTACTGGCTGACGATCAATGTACATACTCCATGGCGTGCTATGGCAACTCGGACGTGCAGACGCCCAATCTGGATCAGCTTGCGCGTGACGGTCTGGTCTTCGACAATCACTACGACACGACCGCTATCTGCATGGCCAGTCGAGCGAATATCTTGACGGGCAACTACGAATACCGAAACGGCTGCAACTTTGAGGAGATTGAGAATGAATATGGCGAGTGCGCGTTGGGCCAGCATCATGACAACGCTGATTTGTGTTCTTGCATTCGTACGTGTGGGCGTTTGCGGTGATGTGCCGGAAGTGGCTCAACCGGGGGTTGCTGGTTATGTTAGCGGTGAACTGATCTATCCGCTCGACGATAAGCTGACTCCGGAATGCCACGCCTCGACGATCGTGCAAACGTCTCGTGGGCTGGTCGCAGCCTGGTTCGGTGGAAAGCATGAACGGAGTCCGGATGTGGGCATTTGGGTTGCGCGCCACGTGGATGGCAAGTGGACTCGACCCACCGAAGTTGTCAACGGTGTGCAATCACCGGATTTACGCCATCCATGTTGGAATCCCGTGTTGTTTCAGCCCAAGGAAGGGCCGCTGTTGCTGTTCTACAAAGTGGGTCCCAGTCCCAGCACTTGGTGGGGCATGTTGATGACCTCCAGTGACGCTGGGCAGAATTGGTCGACACCACACCGCTTGGGTGAGAACGAAAAAGTGGGCCATCTACTAGGGCCGGTCAAGAACAAGCCGATTCAGTTGAGTGACGGTTCGATCCTCTGCCCATCGAGCTCTGAGCAGAAGGGGTGGCGCGTCCATTTCGAGCGCACGACCGATCTGGGCAAGACCTGGGAAGTGATCGGACCCATCAATGTTGGCAAAGAATTCAGTGCGATACAGCCGAGCATCCTGACGTATGATGGTGGAAAGATGCAAGTTCTCTGCCGCAGCCGCCAGGGAATGATCGTGCAAAGTTGGTCGACCGATGGTGGCAAAACTTGGAGCAAGATGACGGCTACGACATTGCCGAATCCAAACGCCGGTACCGATGCGGTCACGCTGCGTGACGGGCGGCAGTTGCTGGTCTACAACCATACGGTGCGTCGCGGCGAATTTCCGTCTGGACGCAATATGCTGAATGTCGCGATTTCAAGCGATGGCAAGGATTGGAAAACCGTGCTGACACTGGAAAAGCAGCCGGGCGAGTATTCCTATCCGGCAGTGATTCAGGCGGCGGATGGCAAGGTGCACATCACTTACACCTACCGGCGACAATCGGTCAAGCATGTGGTGCTCGACCCTGAAAAGGTTCGATAAGTCGATGGATTTAAGATCGTTTGTCACGGATCGCGTGGTTCGTCCGCGCGTCCGTGCCACTGCTCATTCCGTACGTTTCCTAACGGCAGCCACCCCAACAAAGCTGCAAATCGACGCGAACACGAGAACGCCAAGTTGAGCAGTGTGAAGCGTCGATCGAGCTGCAAGATGGAAAGCGGTTCGCCGGTTCGCACTGCGTGCAGTTACTGGCGGCGTGTTGGTTAAGCGTTTAGCAGTGCCAAATCGATTGGGTTTGCGAATGCGTTCGCGCATGCAGTGGCACACACGCACACCGCAGTTCTT
>JAJRVM010000313.1 GCA_024277285.1 Planctomycetota bacterium | reverse complement strand
CACATGGCCAAGAACCGCCTCAACCTGCCGGACGAACTGCCTCTCGATTGGAACGCCTACGCCCATCACTTCACGCACAACAACAAGAAAGGAACTCGCAAGAATGGTTAACCTCAATGGATTCGATGCCAACGAAGTCGAACCGACCACAGACTTCGATCCCGTTCCCGCCGGCAAGTACGTCGCCATCATTACCGCTTCGGAAATGAAACCGACCAAAGCCGGCACGGGAAGTTACCTGGAACTGACGTTTCAGATCGTCGAAGGCGAATTCAAGAACCGGCTCTTGTGGGCCCGTCTGAATCTCGACAACCCGAACGCCATGGCGGTTCAGATCGCTCGCGGCGAGCTCTCGTCGCTTTGCCGCGCTGTCGGTGTGATGGCTCCAAAGGACTCGGTCGACCTGCACAACTTGCCGCTGATGGTCACGGTCAAATGCAAGAAGCGTGACGACACCGGCGACATCGTCAACGAGATCAAGGGGTACGGCAAACGCGAAACGGCAGCCGGACAAGTTTCGCAGGCCGAATCGCATGTCGCCCCCTGGAAACGTTGACGCAACGCGTGAGTGGCATGCGTGCGAGCCGACGCATTCGAGCGGCGACGAAAGGACTGCGCATCGGCAGAGCTGGAAGGCTGCGATCGATCGTCCCCGCGACTCCACAGGATTCCTCCGGCTGTAGCCGGCGCCTCGGAGGCGTGTGCCACTCATTTTCAAAACAACACCAACATCCGCAACCTGGAAGCGCTAACCATGGGTAGACATTCTCTCAACAAGGGCAAGCGTGGTGAACGCGAAGCGGCCGCGGAGATCAGGAAGATCTTTGGCACGGATGCCAGCCGCGGCCGCCAATATCAGGGCGGAGACGATTCGCCGGATATCAACACCGGCATCACGGATGTCCACTTCGAGGTCAAACGCGTCGAATCTCTGCGTCTGTATCCTGCGATGGAACAGGCGAAGAACGACGCCGGTCCGAAGCTCCCGGTCGTTCTGCACCGCAAGAACAGCAAGCCCTGGCTGGCCATCGTGCGTTTGGAGGATCTCCCACTGCTAGCCTTCTTGATACACGAGGTCGTTCAAAAGGATATCAAGGCCGCTCAGGAATCGGTCAGCGGAAAGGCGCGTATGCGACAGTGCCTGAAGTGCCAGAAAGACTTTTCTTCATCCGGCCCGGGCAATCGAATCTGCAAACGGTGCACTCGAATCAACAACTCGCGATATCCCAACCTCCCGGACGCGTGCATTGACAAGGAGCGCGGGCGAAAGTTCCACAACGGAGATCCGATTCCATGATGCTCCGGCCGTATCAGCAGTCAGCGGTCGAATCCGTGTACCAGCACTTGCGCGAGCGAGACGACAACCCGTGCGTCGTCATTCCGACCGGCGGCGGCAAGACTCCGGTGATGGCCACGCTATGCCGCGATGCCGTCCGTCAGTGGGAAGGGCGTGTCTTGATCCTGGCCCATGTCAAAGAACTGCTGGAACAGACTGCCAGCACGCTGCGGTGTGTCGCACGCGACATCGACATCGGCGTCTATTCGGCCGGTCTCCGGCGGCGTGACACGCTGCAACCAGTGATCGTCGCCGGAATCCAGTCGGTTTATCGGCGCGCCTGCGAACTCGACGCGTTCGACCTCGTGATCGTCGACGAAGCCCACCTTCTGCCACCCGACGGCGAGGGGATGTATCAGTCGTTTCTGGCCGACGCCAAGACCGTCAATCCGAACATACGACTCATCGGTTTGACCGCAACGCCTTACCGGATGAAGTCGGGCATGCTCTGCGCATCGGGACACTTGCTAAACCACGTCTGCTACGAAGTGGGCGTCAAGGAACTGATCGCCGGCGGATACCTCTGCTCGCTCAAGACGAAGGCCGGCCGCAAGAAGGTTGATTGCGGCGGACTGCATATTCGGGCCGGCGAGTTCATCAGCAGCGAAGTCGAAGAGTTGATGGATACCGACGAGCTGGTCCATGCGGCCTGTCGAGAGCTGACCGAAATGACGCGGGACCGACGCAGTGTTCTTGTCTTTGCCGCATCCGTCGCGCACGCGGAGCACGTGAGAGACCGCTTGCAGCAATTGACGGGCGATGAGTGCGGTTTGATTACCGGCACCACTCCGGCAGGCCAGCGTGATCGACTGATTGCCCGGTTCAAGGGGCAGAAGGTACCGGCCGATCTGTTCGGCAGTTCCGAGCCGCCACTCAAGTACCTTGTCAATGTCAACGTGCTCACAACCGGGTTCGACGCACCCAACGTCGATTGCGTCGTCCTGCTTCGACCAACGGCATCGCCAGGTCTCTATTACCAAATGGTCGGTCGGGGGTTTCGACTACACCCTGAAAAGAACGACTGCCTGGTTCTTGACTTTGGTGGCAATATTCTGCGCCACGGCCCGGTCGATGCGATTCAAATTACCGAACGAACGACCGGCAACGGTCCGGCGCCAGCCAAGGAATGCCCCGATTGCCAGACGGTCGTTCACGCTGCGTATACGATCTGTCCCGATTGTGGCTACGAGTTCCCACCGCCCGACCGCAAGCAGCACGACACCAAGGCATCGAACGAGGGCATTCTCTCCGGAGAAATCACGGACGAAGAGTACGAGGTGCTCGACGTCTCGTACAACGTTCACGTTAAGCGCGACGCCGAGACAGACGCTCCAAGAACGATGCGGGTCGAT
>JAJRVM010000312.1 GCA_024277285.1 Planctomycetota bacterium | reverse complement strand
CTCCCGTGGCGCTCATGGACGACGCGTCTGGTGGTGCTCCTTGGAGGGCAAAGAAAATGATGGGCAAAAAAGAACAGAACGGTCCATGTCCTTCTTGCCCGTGCATTGCTGCCCTCGGCTGCTAGATGCTTGCGCGCGGCACCTCATCGGCCCTCTACGCGCAGAACAAAGACGGGATCAACAACTCCACCAGCGAAGGCCGACTTATCAGCAGCCCGGGCGGGGTTCAAGAGATAGTCGCAATGGGCCAGGGTTACGCTGGACAAGTAAGAGGTTACGCTGGACAAGTAACTTGAGACTTTGGACGCCTATTCGGGTCAGCCAGTCTAAGACGTAGCAGGCCTCAGCTAAGCGACGGCTAATAGAGAACCTTCCGTTCGCCCGACGAAAGACGAAGGGCGCGTTGCTTGTAGCTGACCAGTCGTGCTCCCGGCCGCGGCAAGCCCGGCGGAGAGCCTCTTCATCAGCGTCTATCCGCGTTTATGAGCGGTCCCTTCCTAAATGTGCCGATCGCGTCCGTGCTGCCGTGAACGCTTACTATTTTTCTTCAGTAGCTTGTTGAAGTAGTGCTTGTGTTCTTCACTTGTCTTCTCAAATCCTTTGCTCGAGATTGGTTGACCCAGAGCAATGCGCATGGCATTGTGCATCAGGTAACGCCCGGTCTCCATTTTCATGTGAATCTTGTCTCGGTGAAGATCTTCCATGCTCTTGAATGGAGCCTTGCCATCTCTAATGTCCCTTGCGATTTTGTCCAACAGGTCGATTGCACCGGTCTGGCGAAAGTGCCGCGTCGGATGCAATGTCTTCAGCTCCGTGAGCAGCGCACTGAAGTAAGCGGGCGAATGCACCATCCCCTTCGTTGTCTCTTTGCTGACGTACTCTTGCGCCCGGGTTGCTGCACGTGCCCAACCAGAATGAATAACCAACACGGCTTCCGGCTGCATTTTCATCCATTCGGAAATCACCTTCACATCCTGCTTCAGGTTCGATCCGTAGTGCGGCTGGACAGAAACGAAATCGTACTGCTTGTTCTTTAGTGCAGTCGGCCAAAGAGTCGAAGTCTTCACGCAGGGGTTTTCAGGGTGTTCAAAAAGGTAAGGCAGACTCTTACCGCACCCGACATGCCATTGGACATCACCATCCAAATAGCCTGGAATCGTATCCCAAGTGAGTGAATTCCCGATGAGATAGCAACGCGTCTTCTTTTGCTCAGCCCCCGAATCGTCGGAGGCCTGCAGGTTATCCACAAAAGGAGGCAAGCAGGCTGCCGCGACCACTATTCCAGCTTTCCTTCCGGTTGATTTCAAAAAACAACGGCGTGAAAAACGGTTTTGTTGACTCATGTTGGTCTCCCAAGAAAAACACTTCGGTACATCAAATCACGCCAAGCTTGACGGGCTCGTTGAGATCAAGCAACGCTCTCGGCAATAACGTGGCTGTTCACGATTCTTCGCTGCAATCTGGCGAAAGGCATCATACTGTCGTCCCGAATCCGGTGCCTCACCGAACTGGCAATGGTCGGCCCGGCTGTCCTTACCTGGAAGAGCGAACAAATTACGCCGCGCGACTTGCTTCGCCACTCACATGGGATGGCATGCCAGTCACTTGCTCGGCGTCTACGATTTCGCGTCGTCCAGAATACCTTTCAAATAGGCGACACAGCGAGTCATTCGATCCTGTTCAAGCTTCATATGTTCCGCGTATGACAACTTATCGATCTCCTCGACCAGTCTGAACTCGTCGATGTTGATGGCCTTGCCCTGAACGTGACGTAGCGTGGCGGCGACCTGTCGAGCACTCTTGTTGCGATAAGCGGTCCAAAAACCCTCGTCCAGCCAGTTGACTTCAAAATGCTGGCCGTTCATCATCTCGATCGACATGCCCATCTCCGGATCGACATGCTTCAGCAACTGCCTGGTAATCTCAGGCAGCCGCAAACTACCGCAACCCAACGGCACCATACAGAAGCGGAACCCGCGGGCAACCTCCTCGATGGCAAAGTCCTTGTAATGGGTCGCGACCGTGTGGGGCCCGAGAATATCGGCCGCTTCGGTCGGATCATCCAGCGTGCCAATCGTGTTGCCGACGTCGAAGATAATACCCACGTTGGGCGAGTTGACACGCTTGATCATGTCACGCAGTTCCTCGACCGTGAAATCGAGGTGGTTCTCCACGCCAATGGTAAGGCCGAGCGATTTGGCCAAAGGCGCCAGTTCGCGCAGTCGAGCCTCGCACTTCCCGGTATGCTCGTCCCAGGCCTCGAGTGTGCCAATCTTATTCGGTCGCATCAACATGCCGAACGTGCAACCGATAACCTTGCAGCCCAGCGCGGCCGTGCGTCGCATCGTCTCCTCGTACTTCGACCACTTGCCGAGTGCGCCGCCGCCGTGGACTTCCAACAGCACATCCAACTGCTCAGCCCGGCGGCGTAGTCGCTTGAGACCTTGTTCGTCCAAGCCACGGATCATCGAGTGGTACAACTGAGCCACTTCGCCACCGGCCGCGTGCGTGGCCTCGACAAAGGCCACCGCGTCGAACTTCTTGCCCGGCCGGTCCTTGTAGGTGAACAGGCCAATCGAGTACTGGTATCCGTACGCCACGGCGCCGACGCGGTTGCGGGTACGCCGACCGTCAGCCGCCACCGCTTCGTCGTCCGCACTGGCGTCCGACGGCGCCGAACCGGCCATCAGGCTGGCACTCGCCAATGCACCGGCCGAAGTCGTCAAGAAAGCACGTCGTGAAGGCTTGTGGGTGGTACTCATGTCAAAATCTCCTTGGCAATTGAAAACGCCATACCGTTCACGATTTTAACAAAACAGCGACTAGTGAAACACTTTACGTCCAACCGAGAAAGAACAAGCAGGTGTTGCTTGTAGCTGACCAATCGTGCCCCCATCCGGGACAAGCCCGGCGAAGGGCATTTCCATCAGCGTCTATCCGCGTTCATTAGCGGTCCCTTTCCAGGACGGGCTGTTTACGCCCTCATGCTCGTGAACAGTCACGTAAAGAGACGCTGAACATCACGCGAATCAGAACACTTACGATGCCAGTTCGCTGTTATTTCTTTCGCAGCGTTGGGGTCAATGTCCGGCATGCCGGACGATGCGCAGCGCCCAGTCGTGGTTTCCTGGAGCGGTCAGTTTCTGGGATCCGCCCTCAATGATACGTTGACCTTGGAAGCTCCCGTCCTTGTCATTTG
>JAJRVM010000311.1 GCA_024277285.1 Planctomycetota bacterium | reverse complement strand
TGATCAAAAAATACGGCACCGACGGGACACATCTGGAACAGCAGAAGACGGCATTGGAGCAGCTGAAGGCCAACAAGCCGACCGCGCCTCCGCCGATGGTCGTGGCCCGCCCGAAAAAGGCGGAAGAAGCGACTCCTGCAGCCACCGACGCGCCCGCCGAACCGGCAAGCGATGCCCCGGAGGCAAAAGGTAACACAGAGGCAAAAGGTGCCGAGGACTCGAGCAGCACGGAAGGCGGCGAGTGATTCGCCATGCGGTTTGACGTTTTGACCCTGTTTCCGGAGATATTCTCCGGATACCTCGGACAAAGCTTGCTGAAGAAGGCGATCGACGCTGGCTTGGTCAATGTGGCACTGCATGACCTGCGTGATTGGGCCAGTGGCAAACACCATCAGGTGGATGATCGGCCCTTTGGCGGTGGACCTGGGATGGTGATCAAGGTCGAACCGACCGTCGAAGCGGTCGAGGCCGTGCAGAATTTGCAACAAGAACCGGCGCGGGTCGTGTTACTCACACCGCAAGGCCAAACGCTTGATCAGCGGTTGGTCGAGCAACTGAGTGACGAGCGACGGTTGATGTTGCTGTGCGGCCGGTACGAAGGTTTTGATCAGCGGATTGTCGACATACTGCAACCGGATGAGATTTCGATCGGCGATTTTGTGCTCAATGGTGGCGAAGTTGCCGCCATGGTGCTGATCGACGCCCTGATCCGTTTAGTGCCAGGTGTACTGGGAGATGAACAGAGTAGCGTTGATGACTCGTTCTCTTCCGGAAATCGGTTACTCGAATCGGCGCAGTACACACGTCCGCGAGCATATCGAGGCCATGTGGTTCCTGAGATTTTGCTGAGCGGTAATCATGAAGCCATCGCGCAGTGGAGAAAGCAGCAAAGTTTAGAACGCACACAACAGCGCCGCGCGGACTTACTGCCAGACCAAGCGCGTGCAGCGGACGCGTGCCGCACCGACGCCCAAGACGTGGACGTTTCCGGGCCAACTACCGTTGAGCCAACAAAAATCGGGCCAACAACTTGCAGGCCAACAGGAAGCGATACGAAGAACAGAGACCGAAGCGAAGTGGCAGACAAAGCCAGAGACGATACCGAACCCCCCAAAATAGACTGAAAAGTGAGCCGGATGGCAGTCTCGTGCACTGCGACTTGACGGCACTGCGACTTGACGGGCCAACCAACTACCAAGGAACGAGCCGATGAGCCAAGAGATTCTCAACCTGGTCGAACAGGCCAGCATGAAAAAAGAAGTTCCTCACTTCGAGATCGGCGATACCGTCGATGTGCACACGAAGATCCTGGAAGGTGAAAAAGAACGTACTCAAGTTTTCACCGGAACGGTCATTGCCCGGAGCGGAAGCGGCACGCGCGAGATGTTCATGGTGCGACGCATTGTCGCCGGCGAAGGGGTCGAACGAAAGTTCCCGCTCCATTCGCCGCGCATCAGCAACATCGAAGTGAAACGTTCGAGCGTGGTGCGCCGTGCCAAGCTCTACTTCCTGCGCGATCGCGTCGGCAAAGCGGTACGGCTCAAGGAACGTCGCCGGTAGTCGAGCGCGAATGCGGACCGGCGATCCGTCCCCTTGCCGCGGCCACGAGGCCCGGGAGCGACGATCGCAAGACGACTTCGCCAAGATGCTGTGACTGCGGTTTGAATGCCTGTGGTTTTTTTGCTTTGCGATCGGCTTGTTGTGATCGGCTGCGCAAATCGGCCCGGCGACACCAACTCGGGAACGCCAGCCCGAGAATGCACGCAGAGAACCTGCCACGCAACGAGCGACCGGGGCGACCAAAACCGAACAAACCGTGCATATGAACCAGGCTTTGTGACAGATTCCGAGTGAATCTTCGCTGTAATCGCGGGCGAGGAAGCCAAAATGCTGGCTCGTCTTCTCGACTGGCTCTGCCGTCTCGGCAAGTCCCGCTCTCGTCCTGTCCCGCTAGGAGAACGGGGCGAGCGTGCTGCGGCGCGTTTTCTGAAACGGGCCGGGTACAAGATCCTCGAACGGAGTTACCGTGGCAAACAGGGCGAAATTGACCTGATCGTCACCGACCGCCGCGCGTTGATCTTTGTAGAAGTCAAGACGCGACGCTCGACACAATATGACCATCCCGCCGAATCGGTCGATCTGCAAAAGCAACGTCGCATCACGCGCACGGCAACGGCCTTTCTGCGACAACATCGACTGGGGGATGTCGCCACCCGCTTCGACATCATCGCCATCACTTGGCCGGTCAACACGCGTCGGCCGACAATCGAACACTTCCCCGGCGCTTTTGATGCGGTGATCGATTGAACTGACGGCAACAAGAATGAAAGGCAGCGGCCATGAACGAACCGAAACGAGCCGTTGTGCTGCTCAGTGGCGGGCTCGACTCCACCACCACGTTGGCCATCGCACAGGACGCGGGGTTCACTCCGTGTGCGATCACGTTTCGCTATGGCCAACGTCACGCGGATGAAGTGAATGCCGCGTTGCGCATTGCCGCGCACATGTCGGTTGCCCGTCACGTGGTCTGCGAGATTGATTCGCGTCTGTTCGGTGGATCTGCTCTGACCGATGACCTCGAAGTTCCTCAGGCCGGTTCGGTCGAAGATATCGGTGCCGGGATCCCGGTCACGTACGTCCCGGCACGCAATACGATCTTCCTGTCGTTCGCCCTGGCTTGGGCCGAAACTCTCGGGGTCGGCGACATCTTCATCGGCGTCAACTCACTCGATTACAGCGGCTATCCAGACTGCCGCCCCGAGTACATCGAAGCGTTCCAATTCATGGCCAACCTGGCCACTAAGGGTGCGATTGAAAAAACATGCCCCGTTACCATTCACACGCCGTTGATTGACCTGACCAAAGCGCAGATCATCCGTCGCGGCTTGGCGCTGGGGGTCGACTACGGTATGACCACCAGTTGTTATGCGCCGCTTCTCGACGGCGCCGCATGCGGTCGCTGCGACGCGTGCTTGCTGCGGCGACGTGGCTTCGCGGAAAACGCCATGGCCGATCCGATTCGCTACGGATCGCCTGAGAGCGAGTAACAAGCACTCCGGTGGACGTGATTCCGGTGGACGTGATTCCGGTGGACCATGGCAGGCATACCTTTCCACTATTTCGGCACGAGGTGTTTCGAATGGCGCGCAACGAACAGTTGATTCGGCAACACAAGATTCTGCAGATCCTGGAAGACTATCGGTTCGGTCGCACCTTGGTCGAGATTCGCGACGAGTTGGTCGAAGATCTGGGCCTCACGTCGCTACACACGCGCAGCGTACGGCGCGATCTCGAAGCGTTGCAAGCCGCTGGATTCGACGTCGACGTCCATTCCATCCAGCGTGGCAAGGTCTGGAAGCTTGGCCCGCGCGCACGTAGCACACACAAGATCACCGCCACCGCTACCGAACTCATGGCGCTTTCGATCGGCCGAGACCTGCTTTTCCCACTGGCCGGCACACCCTTCTGGGGCGGTATCGAATCGTTTTGGAATAAACTCTACGACCAATTGCCGTCTACCGTAGCAGCTCACTACGAAAAATACCGGCGTGTGCTCTACGTCTTGGGGATGCCAGCCAAGTCGTACGCGTCGAAACAGGGCGTACTGAAGACCATCAACCGCTCGATCCTGGAACACCGTGTCGTCGAAATCGAGTATCAGCCCCCGGGCAGGACGCCGTCGGTACGCTGCATCGAGCCCTACGCGATCGTCTTCTACCAATCAAGTCTCTACATCGTGGCGGCAGCGCACGAAATCGCAGCAGACGAAGCAAGGCTGCGACACTGGAAACTGGACCGTTTCCTTCGCGCCAAGGCACTCGACCAATGGTTCAAGCCGGCGGCCGACTTCAACCTGGATGACTATCTCGGGCACAGCCTCGGCATCTTCTCGAAAGGCAAGCTACGTGACTTTCGCATTCGCCTCAGTGCCCGAGCAGCCCCATGGGTGCTCGAAGACCCGTGGCACCCCGACCAAGAAGTGAAGCGGCGCCGCGACGGTAGCATCGATCTAATCGTTCAAGCCACCCACGACCTGGAGATCATCCCCAAAGTACTCGCTCTGGGCAACGAAGCCGAGCTGCTCGCCCCCGCTTCCTGCCGCAAAGCCATTGCCGAATTGGTCCAGCAGATGGCTCAAAAGTATGCAAAATAGAAAACTGCAGCGTCCCGGTAGCTCCCACTCGATTGCGTTGGTGAACAAATTGACCGTCTACCGGCAGAGGTAACGACGCGGAGCGTCGTTCCACACTGCGTCACCGCGATGCCCTCGACCGCAACGCCCCCGCTTGGGCTTGTCGGCGGCGGCCTTTTCACTAGACTTGTTCTTCGTGGCAGGGCGTTTTTGGGCCGAAGACCGGCGGGTTTTTGCCAAACGCCCACATACCGCGTTGGTGAACACACTTTCGTCGCTGGAAAACGCTCGCCACAGAACGTCGCAAACCACTTAAAACAAAGCACTTGCGACCACATGAGGATGTAGCTCAGTTGGTAGAGCAACGGACTTTTAATCCGTAGGTCCAGGGTTCGAGCCCCTGCATCCTCACTTTCTGAGACGGGATGTTCTGAGACGGGGATTCACTTACCCGCCCCGAGCGCGGCGTTTACAATCTCCCGTGCCTCGTCAATGATCCGCTGCAAGTGCGATTCATCGCGAAAACTCTCGGCGTAGATCTTGTAGATATTCTCGGTACCCGAAGGGCGCGCGGCGAACCAGCCTTGCGACGTCACCACTTTTAAGCCCCCCAACGCAGCATCGTTGCCGGGCGCTCGGGTCAGTTTGTCCGTAATCGGGTCACCCGCAAGCGTTGCCGCACTGACTAAATCGGGCGACAGTTTCTTGAGCACTTCTTTCTCGTCGGGCGTCGCGGGTTGATCGATGCGGCGGTAGTGAGGTTGGCCGTACTCCTTGGCAATCTCAGCAAAATGCGCGCCCGGATCGCGGCCAGTGCGCGCCGTGATTTCGGCCGCTAACAGCCCCAGAATAAGACCATCCTTATCGGTGGTCCAAACACTGCCGTCGTGACGCAAAAAGCTGGCACCCGCACTCTCCTCGCCCGCAAACGCGAATGCACCCCGGTAAAGACCGTCCACAAACCACTTGAATCCAACCGGAACTTCCACCACCTGCCGCCCCAACGCGTTGGCCAACCGGTCAATGATCCCGCTGCTGACCGCCGTCTTGCCGATGGTAAGCGTATCGCTCCATTGCGGACGGTGGGCAAACAAATAACGCATCGCCACCACAAGATAGTGGTTCGGATTCATGATGCCGGCCGAAGGCGTCACGATGCCGTGCCGGTCGGCGTCGGGGTCGTTCCCAAAAGCAATGTCGTAGTCGTCTTTTAGCTTGACCAAATTGGCCATGGCGTACGGACTGGAGCAGTCCATGCGAATCTTCAGATCGTGATCGAGTGGCATGAAGCCAAATTGCGGGTCAACCCGGTCATTCACCACGGTCAGATTGATACCGTACATCTCCTGGATCGGCTGCCAGTAAGCCACGGCAGCCCCACCGAGCGGGTCGACGCCAATGCGAATCCCGGCGGCGCGAATAATATCAAAATCGATCACGTGACGCAGCGCTTCGACGTAGGGTCGCACGAAATCAATTTGCCGCAGACAATTTGCTTTGAGGGCCGAATCCAACGGCGTCTGCTTGACGCCACTCGCCCCCTTGAGCAACTCATTGGCACGGTCTTGAATCCAGCCAGTCACGTCGGAATCGGCGGGCCCGCCGTGAGGAGGGTTATACTTGAATCCCCCGTCAGCCGGCGGGTTATGTGACGGTGTGATCACAACACCGTCCGCCCGATTCGCTTGCTGTTGGCGATTGTGTTCGAGGATCTGCCGTGAGATGACCGGAGTGGGCGTGTAACCGTCCTGTTGTTGAATGACGGTTTCCACGCCATTTGCCACGAGCACTTCCAACGCGGTATTCTGCGCCGGCGTGGACAAGGCATGCGTGTCCTTTCCCAGGAACAGAGGGCCCGTGATGCCTGCCTGTTGACGGTACTCACAGATCGCTTGCGTAATCGCGGCGATATGTGCCTCATTGAACGTCCCATTGGTCGACGTTCCACGATGGCCACTCGTCCCAAACGACACGAGCTGTGCGGCGTTGTCCACATCCACTTGGAGGTCAAAGTACTGTTGAATCAGCTGTTGCACGTCGACCAGCTTGTCTTGCGGCGCCTGCACACCCGGGGTCAGTTCAATCGTCATCGCTGCTCCACACCTCCGTACGCGAGTATTACGTGTCTCTCAATGAAACCGGCCAAACACAATTCCGCCGCCACGAAGCGAACGCCCGTAACGATGAATCTGCCATTGACGATTGTCCGGTTTAGGAGCGGGGCTGCCAAGGCGGGGCGTATCGATCGAGGGGGTGGAGCGGGGAAGATTCCAATCACGGGAGATTTGCAGCCGGCCAAACCCATGATTTCGCTAACCCATGGTGTACAATTGACAACTTACCCATGGCATATTCCCGAGCTTTGCCTCCCCCCTCGGAACCATTGTCGCGGCGGGCGTCGTCCGTTTCGTCGGCAGTTGCGGAACCTGCGTAGCGTCTGAACGAGAGCTGACGGATAGTGCGTCGAGCGTGGAAGGCCAGGTTGGGTGCGCATTTGGTCGCAAGGCGAGGCACTGCTCGTCCAACGACACCGCACGATGATATCCGACGCCGCGGCGTTCAAACGCATGCCTTTTCGAGAAACACTGTCAAACGACTGCCCTACGTACGAACGGCTTCAACCGGCACGAGACGTTTCAACATGAGCGCTAACGAGACTAGCAATTGGTTCACCATCGAGGGGACCGCATTCCCGCTCGGTGCTACCTGGATCCCGACGGAACAAGCGTACAACTTTGCGATCTATTCAAAACATGCTACGCGCGTGTCGCTACTGTTGTTTCACCCACGCGATTTAACCGAAGCCGTGGTCTGCAAACCACTGGACCACTTGCAGAACAAGTCGGGGCGCATCTGGCATTGCCGCATGCCCAAGGAAGACATGAAGGGCGCTCGCTACTATGGCTATCAGATCGACGGCCCTCGCTCCAACGGACCGTTCGAATTACACGCGTTTGACGCTGATAAAGTGCTCTTGGATCCGTACGCCAAATCGGTCCATTTCCCGGAGTCGTTCGACCGGGATGCGGCGATCAACCTCGGCTCGAATATGGGCATGGCCCCATTGGGCGTGCTGTTTGAAGACGAACCGCCGTTCGACTGGGGCGACGATCACGTCCCCTTCCACCAACACGATCTGGTGATTTACGAGATGCATGTTCGCGGCTTTACGCGGCGTGCCAACAGTGGTGTCAGCCCCGACGACCGTGGCACGTACCGTGGCGTAATCGACAAGATCCCCTACTTGAAGGAACTCGGGATCACCGCCGTCGAACTGCTCCCGGTCCATCAGTTTGATCCGCTCGAAGGCAACTACTGGGGCTACATGACGCTCAACTTCTTCGCGCCACACAATGCCTACGCGTCGGCACGACATGAGGCGCATGACGAGTTTCGCGAGATGGTCCGGGCGCTGCACGACGCCAATATCGAAGTGATACTCGATGTGGTGTTTAATCACACTGCCGAAGGCGACCATCGAGGCCCCTGCTATAGCTATAAGGGGATCGACAACAGCACGTACTATTTGCTCAGTGGCAATCGTGAACACCCCTACATGAATTTCTCGGGGACTGGTAATACGCTCCACTGTGCCAATCGGTGTGTCAGCCGAATGGTGCTCGACAGCCTGCGGCACTGGGTCATCGAGGGGCATGTCGACGGATTTCGTTTTGATCTGGCCTCTGTCTTCGCACGCCAATCGGATGGCAGCGTCAAACCGGGTGACTCGCGCATCGTATCGGCAATTCGCTCGGACCCGGTCTTGGGCAAGGTACGCCTCATTGCCGAACCATGGGACGCAGCCGGGTTGTACCAGTTGGGGACCGAGTTCCCCGGCAAACGCTGGTTCCAATGGAACGGACGATTCCGCGACGACGTCCGACGATTCGTCAAGAGCGACCCCGGCTTGGTCCCCGCCATCATGCGACGCCTGTACGGCAGTGATGACCTGTTTCCCGACGATGTCATGAACGCGTGCCACCCCTATCAAAGCGTCAATTACGTGAACAGCCACGATGGATTCACATTGTACGACCAGGTGTCGTACAATCACCGGCGCAATTGGGTCAACGGGCACGGCAACACCGATGGGCACCAAGAGAATTACAGTTGGAACTGCGGCTGGGAAGGCAACGTCAACGTCCCCGCCAACGTGATGGCGCTGCGGCGACAACAAGCGAAAAACTTCTGTTGCATGTTGCTGTTGGCCAACGGCACGCCGATGTTCAGTGCCGGGGACGAGTTCTTGCATACGCAGTTGGGCAACAACAATCCCTACAACCAAGACAACGAAACAACATGGCTCGATTGGAGCCGTCTCGAGAAGAATCGCGATATTTTTCGCTTCTTCCGCCTGATGATTGCGTTGCGCAAGTCCCATCCCAGCATCGCGCGCAGTCGGTATTGGCGGAAGGATGTCGAATGGTTCGGCCACGGCGCGAATATCGACATGTCACCCGACTCGCGGCAACTCGCCTTCTTCCTCAACGGCGCTTCACAACAGGATGACGACTTCTATGTCATGATCAACGCCCATTGGGACGACGCCCATTTCCAAAACCAGAAATTCCAGCCGAACCAATGGAAACTGGTGGTCGACACGGCGCGCAAGAGCCCGGCCGATATTTGCGAACCCGGTCACGAGACGCCCGTAATGGGACCACGCTATACCGTCCGCGCAAGGTCGATTGTTATCCTGACCCGGAAACGTTGATAAATCGGTGGGCAACGCCATCACGGGCGTAGCACTAAGCTAACGTTCGACTGTTGCTCAAGTACCTCGCCAATCACGGTGGTCGCGGTGGCACCCGTCTCGACCGCGCGCGCGACAAGCTCGTCAGCTTGCTCGGCCGGTACCGCAATCAGCAGTCCTCCCGAAGTCTGCGCATCAAACGCCAATTCCGCACGCTCGACGTCCACCTTCGGTTCAACGTCCAACTCGCCACTGAGAAACTCGCGGTTCGATTTGCTGGCACGGGTCTTGAACCCACGACGCCATAAGTCCAATGCACCCGGCAGCGCTGGCAACTTGGCCACGTCAAGCCCAAGCGTCACATGGCTGGCGCGTGCCATCTCAGCCGCATGGCCGGCCAACCCAAAGCCGGTAATATCGGTGGCGCTGTGAGCCACCTCCGTACATGCCCGATTGTTGCCGAAACAATTCAACATCGCCATGCTCGCCGTCGCTACGTCAAGCACCTCGGGCGCACACTTGACCGCCTTCGCCGCCGTCGTGACGAACCCGGTTCCCAACGCCTTGGTAAGAACCAGGGCGTCGCCAGGCCGAGCGCCCGCGTTGGTCAACAATTGGTCGGGCGTAACAACGCCCGTGACCGACAGTCCGTATTTGACTTCCGTATCGCGGACACTGTGCCCGCCGACCACCACCGCGCCAGCTTCCATCACTTTCGCGGCGCCGCCGGCCAAGATGGCCTGCAACACACTCAGATCCAGCTCCTTGTCCGGGAATCCCACGATGTTCATGGCGGTAACCACGCGGGCTCCCATGGCAAAGGCGTCGCTCAACGCGTTGGCCGCCGCGATTTGGCCAAACAAGAAAGGATCGTCCACCAACGGTGGAAAGAAATCGAGCGTCTGGACGATGTACAGATCGTCGCGCAGCCGGTACACCCCCGCATCGCTAAACGAATCGGCGCCCACAATCAAGTTTGGATCGGTAAACTCTGGCAACCCGCGCACGACCTGCGCGGTCTCATCTTGAGGTAACTTGCCAGCTCACCCTGCGCAACTCGCATAGTCGACCAATCGCTTCTGACGTCCGAATAATGGCACGTTCTTTTCCTGTTCGTTATCTCTTCGTTCCACAATCCACCACCTGCCGATCAACGACAAAGTACCTCTAGAGTCTGCACGATCCTTTGGATTACGTCCAGATGGGGGGAGACAACATTGCTGCCAAGCGTGCGTAAACCCGAATGGGCGCGGCAGCGGAAAGAGACTTGGCTACGCCGAAAAACGTTGCGAATCGACGCCCGGGCATGCGACGCTGCGCGGCAGCCTCAGGCACGCGACCAACGCATTACGGCGTTGAAGCCCCAACGTACGTATTACAACTTGGGCAGATCCGACAGAGCCCTGGGACCAGCTGCATGCATTTCGGACACTCCCGTTCGTTGGGCTCGGGCGTTGGTGCCGGCGCGGCAAGCAGGTTCTTCTGGCTCGGGTGATACGAGCCGAGCAGCCGGACCGCCTGCGTATCGGTCAGCGTTCCTTGTGCCACGACCGACGACCGGGGCCGTGTCTTCTTGGTCGTAGGCTGTGGCACCCAAACAGAAACACGGCAACGTGGACACTTCATCTTGCGCCCGGCGTTCCGCACGTCCGCCTTCAACAGGTGCCCGTTACGACACGCAAAGCGAATGGACATGTGTGATATTCCTCCTGAGAAACTCGTACGACATCGCACTGCCGCCGGATTCTCTTGCTTCCTCGGTTCCTGCGTTCACCGCGCCGTCGACAAGACGGATCGGTGGGGCAATTTCTGGGCCGGCGAGAAATGTCACGACGACACCAATCTAAACCCGCAAGCTCGATCAAAGTTTCACGAAAAACCTGTTGTCGCATAGCGACAACAGGTCCCCGCACGCGTTCAACAGGTCGAGAACCTCGCGCAACCCCCTTCACAAGGCGTTACGTACATGGTTACAACTATTCGGTAGGTATGACGTATCCAAGGTGCCGCGCGTTCCAATTTTGCCAACTGGTTTGCACGCCCTCCGGCAATTGTCACAATAGGTGAGCTGCTTCGTCAAAACGGGCTATCGAGAGGCACCACACACCCTTGCAATACACCCAAACAAGGGGGGGTAGTCGGTGCCAGTACCCAATTATTACGCAGCTCGGTAGGCAGGCTTTCTAATCATAACAAGCGACGACGACAAGGCAATCGCGTGACCTGGGGAAACTACATCTCGCTGGCAGCTCTGGCACTGGTGTCGCTAACGCTGAGCCTGGCAATGGTCACTCTACTGATCGTCCAACTCCCTTCGACCTACTTCCTTGACACACACTGTCGCCGCCTGTGGGTTGACCAGCATCCTGTAATTCGCTGGATTGGCGTGGTTCTTAAGAACTTGCTGGGAGTTCTGCTCATCATTCTTGGGGGGGTATTGTCCCTTCCCGGAATCCCTGGCCAAGGCCTGTTGACCATTCTGATCGGCATCATGTTGCTAGATTTCCCCGGCAAGCGGCATCTCGAACGCGCCATACTACGGCGCCCTCGCATTCGCCATTTCGCCGATTCGCTACGGCGACGCTTCGGCAAACCGCCTCTGCAATTGGACCCAGAGGAGTAATGTCATCTAGCCACGCCCGATTCCGAAGAAGAAGCTGAAAATCTGCTCATCGTCGGTGTCAGCACTGGCCACGGGGAACGCGAAATCGAACGCCAACGGAGCGGGGCCGAGTGCCGGGACCGAGATGCGGAAACCGAAGCCGGGCGCGATCCGGAAGTTATCGGTGTTGATCGTGATCTCTTTTTCCACCGTTCCGTAATCGCAAAACGCAACCGCTTTGATCATGTCGTCCGCCGTTAGGGGCATCGAGTATTCAACCGAGCCGAGCAGACGAAACCGGCCGCCCACGATGACGGAATTGGTAACCGGTGACGCGCCGCGGAAATCGAAACCGCGTATCGTCGAAAAACCGCCAGCAAAATAGTTCTCGAATAGCGGCGTATTGGCACCGGAGAAACCGGCGCTGAGACTTGTCGTGATGGTGTGGCGGCCGGAACCATCAGGCCGTTCGCGGACCATGAAGTACTTGCGAATATCGAACTCGCCACGAGGATAATCGAATTCGCCAAACGCTTGTTCGTATTTCAATTCGATCAAGTGGCCTTCAGTGGGCGCGAATGGCAAGTCACGGGTATCGTGGCGCAACGAAAACTGCGAGCTATAGAAGTCGCTGTTACCGAGCACTTCGTCCAGCTCCTCGACACCCAACACGCGTGGGTTCTTGATCCTCACTTCTTCCAAACGCAATCCCGCCGACACCGACAAGTCAGGCGTCAGTCGGTATCCCAAACCGACGCGACCGCCCGCTCGGGACTCGGTCCAGTCGTAGTACCCGCGGTCATAGAGGAACGCACTCACGTTCAAACTGATCGGCGTCCAGAACAAGTACGGCTCGGTAAAGCTGACCAAGTAACGCTGCACACGGTTGCCGGGCATCGCTTCAAGTCGAAACGCCTGCCCTCGGCCACGAAATGCTTCGCCATTGGCGATCTGCGACCAGCTGGTCGGAAACCCGAAAATGTCGAAATTACGTTCGTCCACCGTGATCTGTCCTGTCACCCCGGCATCCGAGTTGATACCCGCACCAAACATAAAGCGGCCCGTGCGTGCTTCTTCAACCAGAATATCAAGCGGTACCGGTGTGCCCGGCAGTTGCTCGGCGGGCGGCATATAGCCTTGTGGCTTCGAATTCAGGTAGGGTGACGTAATCCACTGGTCGTTGCCGGCCGCAGTTGGCTGCGACGCAGCAGGTACGCTTCCGCCCGGTGGCAACACCGGTGGTACTGTCGGTGTCGTGGGAATATACCCAGGAGGCGGCGTATTGGGCGGCGGGGTATAAGTTGGCGGCGTGCCAGGTGGATTGACCGGAGGCTGGTAGGCTGTCGTCGAAACGGTGCGCTCCGTGCCGTCGGTGGCGGTCATGGGACCACGCGTATATTCATCTGAACCGGCCGTCGTCTCGTAATTGTCCCATCCTTGACCGCGCACCGTCGCTTTGAACGGCTCCGCTGCCGGTGTGGGCGTCACGCCACTGCCGGTGGCCGGACCGACCGGTGCCGACGGCGCCGCCAGGTTGGTTTTCGGTGTGGTGACAGCACCGCTCGGCGCATAGTTCTGCGCCGGCGTTGTTGTGCTCACCCCGGGCCAAACCGTGGGTGCTGAGCTACCGGTGAGACCCGTACAACCGGTTCCCATCGCGGCCACGGTCAATGCGAGCAACGTCCACGCTGGCGTCCAGCGACTCACTCGTGTTGCATCTATCTTCGCCATGCGATCTCCGATCAGCGCTGATCGCCCGAAAAGGGCGGTACGAAGACGTCGAGTACCATTAGGCGAGCAGGCCGCTCGCTACCTTCGGCGTCTGTACTCTGCCCACGATAACGACCTTGTTTTTTCGCCATGGAGGCGGCTTCCGCGAGGTCCGGTGGGCGTATCACGATCCGCGGCGGGTTGCCCTCTGCCGGATTCGCAATAAACAATTGACTCGCCTTCAACCGCCGTTCACTCGCGCGCACTTCTCGCACGTCCACGATATCACCGGGGCGTAGCGAGAGACGGTTGAGAATCACATCACGACGTGTATGTGGCGACTCGCCCGCAACATGAATATTGATCCTGCCCACACGAAACAGCTCGCCCTCTTCAATCTGGTACACCAGGTCCAACTCACCCGGTTCCTCCAAGAATCGAGGAGAGGCCTTGATGTCGGAGAAGATGTATCCTTTTCCACCGTACAGATCACGAAGCATGTTTTCGTCGCGCTGCATCGACTCGAGATTGAAATAGTCGCCTCGTTCCAATTCCAGAAACTCGATAAGTGAGGCCCCTTCAAATTGCTTGTTCCCCACCACCGAAACGTCTCGAATCTTATAGCGTGGCCCTTCGTCAATCACAAAGGTAAGGCTGAGCCACTGTTTTGAATCGTCGTACTCGGAATCAGGCGAGATACGTGCCTTGAAGTAACCGAGGCTCCGATAGTAGCTAATCAACCGCTGCTTGTCCTCTTCAATTTGGGCGTAATCCACTTTGCCACGAAACAGATACTTGAGTACGCCAGGCTTGGACTTGATCAGGGTTTTCAATCGTGCGTCGGTTGCCAAATCTGGATCGTTGCCGACAAAATCGACGCTCCAAATCCGCTCGATGCGACCTTCTTCCACCAATAGCACGACGCGACGATCGCCCGATTTGTCACCTTCGGCAATCTTGACGCGCGCTTTGGCAAACCCTTTGGAATGATAGAATTCTTCCACCTTGCGGCGCGCCTCTTGCACCAGGTAGATGTTCAACGCTTCGCCTTGCGCCAAACTGGATTCCTTGAGTAGCTTCTTGTCGCTGTAGTACCGGTTTCCGATAAACAGAACCTGGCCGATCATCGGTCGCTCGATGACCTCAAACGTCACGTGAACGCCGCCATCTTCCATTTTTTTCTTAACGCGAACGTTATGGAACTTGCGCGTCGCATAAAGCCGACGCAGATCCTCCTGGACCAACTGCGCGTCATACGTGCGATCCTTGCGAGTCTTGATTTGCCGTCGAATCTCACTCTCCTTGACCGTCTTGTTGCCGACAATCGTCACGCTCAATACCGGCCCACGCTGCAACGCGGAGCCAGCCGCATCAGGGGCGGTCGGATTTGGCAATTCCGGCACCTTCGGCAGTTCCGGTACCTTCGGCAACTCGGGCACGCCGGGGGCAATCACCTCGGGTGATTGGCTGCGAAACATGGTCGGCGCCAGGCCGAAAGCGTCGTTCGAGCTCCCCGTTGTCGTGCATCCCGCGGATGCGATCAGCAATAGCCCCAGGGTTATCGCCGCGCGCCCCTCGCGGTGTTGCGTGCGCAGTGCGGTTGAGAACATGCGTTGCTCCGTACGACTATCCACCTCGTCTCGCGACGAATCGGACCGTCAAAACCAAGATAAGACTATGATCGCCGCGTTTCTTACTCCGGGACCAGAAACAACAGCGTTGCAGCACAGAAAAGACGCCGTGAAATGTCCACATGCCACCCAAGCCCAATCGGCTCCTGTGAATCACGCAGACAGCCCACCATCACCGCTACCGGTGACAGGGCCGCGTAGAAATACCGAAACTCGCGCTGCGCAGCAAGGCGAATTCCGGACAGAACCAATAAAGGCGTAAAGCTAGGCAAGACAACAAGGGGAGGAGAGGGCCCCGGTCATAGATCCGGCAGATGCTAGCTGGGGATGGACGACGCCTACGGCGAGTTTCCGCCAGTGAACGTCCTCCTGGTTCCGTTTTGGTACCACCACGAGCGAGGCAATGTAAATATGCTAAATAGACAATGCAAATTGTCATTTTGCAATTTGCAATTTGCATTTTGCAATCGCGCGCCGTAATGGTAACGCGAACACGGTGCCGAGGGTTGTTCTTCCAGGCACTGGCGATCAGGCGTGAAAGGTACGACGCGCGTTTTTGCTACCTGAGTGACGCCAACTTCAACGTCACCACACTAGTCGACACGGCTGGCGACGCCATCGAGCGGTACGTCCACAGCCCCTACGACGCCACCTGGTCCAATATTCGCTCTAGCTCGATCTACGATAACGAGTATGTTTAAACAGGAGCCGGCCAGACAAAGAGACCGGGATTTACTACTACTGGCACCGGGTTTATTGCGCTGAGTTGGGGAGTTAGCAGATGCGGATATCGCCTTGACGCGCCGTCCTGCAGCGCGCACGCCGCCGCCGCTGACGGAAGCGTAAGGAAGCCGTCACACTGCCTCAAACCGTACCGCGATGCCACACGCGCGCTCGACGCACCGCAGCTCTGGCCTAGCGGTTAACCGCAATCCCAGAGGAGTGTCCTGAAAAAGCGAGGTTGAATACCGGACATCCTGTGCTGGGATAGTACGCTTGCATGGCGCATTGTGGGTGCAGGAGACTTTTTCAGGATGCTCTGGCGGGATGCGCGCTGGGAGGAGGCGTTTGCATAACGCGTCCCCGCTTGCCAACGGCACCGGCGCCACGCCCATCTCGCGGCGGATCAGCACGAGGTTCTCGGTTCCCACGCGATAGCCCCAAAATCCGTAGCGTCTTTTGTTGTGAAAACCGGGCGGCAGCATGTGCTGCGGGAAACGCTCGAGGAGGTCTGTGCCACTGCACCGGCACACGTCCGCCAGGGTGGCGGAAAACAGCGTCCTGCGCAATGGTCACCCAAGTCGTCGCCGCTTCGGCGGAGCAGTGCGCGATGCCGACCGATTCTCCACCACGATCGGGAAACCGGTTGGCGGCGCGTGGCTCGGGAATCTTTCCCGAGCGCAGCGCGGTTTCCACCTGCTGCGCCATTATCTATTGCAGTGAAGCTGGCACAAGGTATTGACCGTCCCACGCCCGGGATGGAATCTCAGGCCACATGCGGCACTGCGTGATCAGTGCGGCGGCGAGTATTCACGGTCAACTGTTGGGCGACGCCTATCGCAATGGAATCCGCGTCCGATCATGCTGGCACGACCACACTAAGGCACCCGCCGGAACGAAGCCGTGTATGTGAACGTGTCGATTCAAGGACCTATGCCCCACGAGTTGAAGTAGACGAACTGCCCGCCACTCGTTTGCTGCCGGTCGGTCAAGAGCAACAAGAGCAACAAGAGCAACAACAACGGCTTAGAAAGTTGGTCAGCTCACGTACGGAGTGCCGTGCCACACTGCCTTGCCACTGCGATTACTTCAATTCTCCACAATCGATGATCTCGATCGGCTGTCGAGTCTGACCTCGGCG
>JAJRVM010000310.1 GCA_024277285.1 Planctomycetota bacterium | reverse complement strand
GAAGCCCAACCACCTGGGATCAAATCAAAGCACACGAAAGAAAGCAGCATGCCAGATCGCATCCAAGCCCATCAGAACGCCAACACCCAACCCAGGACCAACAACGAGCAGAGCCGCTTAAGTTCAACGGCTTAAGTTCAACGGCTTGGGTTCAACGACCAAAATCACCGGGTTGCGGCGAGAGACTTTGATTTCAGGAAACACGCGGCCCGCAACTCCGGTGCATTTTTTTGTTATGCTTTATCCGTGGAATCTTCCGGCTCGATGGAAATGACGGGGATACGACGCCTGCCTCCATTTTGGCACCAGACCGGAGGCAGGCGTGAATGGCACTCGCAGTTCGTCGTACACCAGAGGAATGAGTTGCTCTGCGGCGTTGGGGTCGCCTTGCTCGATGGCGAATAAGATGCGCGTGACTTCGGTCATGGCCGTAGCTTTCGAAGAGAGGTCAACGCCCACGATTATAGTGGTTCGCCAGTACGATGGCCTCACGCCGGAGCGCAATGTGAAAGCCGGGCGGAAATACCGCACAGGTCATCCGAAATCGCGTTGGAATCTCGCGAAATCTGACGCGAACCACTCTTCTTCCTTGGCAATCTCGCCGAGAAGGACTCGCATCGCCAACAAGTAAATGATCGGGAAGATGATCTGGGGCGGTCGGGTTCTCATGCAAAATGGCAATAACTGCTCTGCTTTCTCCTGGTCCTCAGCACGCCAATTCAAGCGACAGCTATTGAGCGGATTGAAGGGGAGTCGTTGTCGGACGAACCGATTAGCCTTTACCCCCATGCATGTTAGCTGAGCATCGTTGTCTGAAGCCCGTCCCAAGAGTCTGCAACCTCCACGGGTTTACAGGACTTTGAATTGCGCGATGCAATTTGGGACTCAAGGCACGCAGGACGCGTTATCCGATGGCTTTGGGAGGTAGCGGAACATACAATGAAGGGTTACTGACCAGGTGCAATCCTGCTTCGGCGGATCGTCCCGAAACTACGAACTTAGGCATTTACATGCGTCTCTGCAAATTGCCCCAATTCGGACTGCGGTCGATGTTTGCTGCTATTGCATTATTGGCAGTCAGCATGAGCTATGCGGCGGCCTACATCAGGCTCTCCCAACGCGGGATCGAGGAGGCTGCGACCCATGGGCTGGAAGGCTTTTTGTACGTTCCGTTGGACGAGGTTATGGCATCGGAAAATCTCTCCGTTCAACGTCGTTGGTGCATATTCTTTGCCCCAGCGAATTGGGTTGACCGGCACATGTTCGGTGGGCCGGACCCCGTTACCGACATCCTCTTCCGCATATCCATGAGGCCATTGCATGGACGGCATGAATATGATCCGTGCCTTGTTGCGAGTACTCTACGGGGCTTAGGTGATTCGAAATACCTGCCGACACAACAACTGTCCCGTTACTTCAGGTGGGGCAATGTTGGTGAAACGTATGCGTACGGATTGTATACGGGCCACATTGCACCACAAAAAAACGACTCACAGCGAATTGCCGTAAGTCGTTATTCTCTCTTGAGTACCAGAGGTGGGACTCGAACCCACACGTCCTTAAGGACACTGGATTTTGAATCTGAAGAATGGCTTTCTGACCCGATATGAATCGACACGTGGCGCGGGAAAACCCTTGTTCTTGAGGGTTTCCCGCTGTCACGTGTCGCGGCCCATCGAGCAAGTTCGTGATGCAATTGAATGTAAATTGAATGACGGCAAGGTTTGTGTGCGGAGATTGAATTTTGTTGTCGCTGTAAACGCTCACGCCAATGGCTTGTGACGCAAAGAGGGTAAAGGCATATGGAGATGGAACGGAGTTCCCACAGCGAAGTTGACTCTGGGTGCGAAGCGGTTGGCCTGCCTCCGGCGCGGCGGCACGAATTGGCACAGACTGGCACAACTCGCTTTGACGAGTGTGAGGGCCGCAGCGGCGATGACCAACTGTTCGAGGCACTCATGTACGGAGCGACGGTAGAGGCTGCCGCCCGTGTCTCCGGAATGAGCCGTCGCACGGCTTATCGTCGTCTGGAAGCCCCTGAATTCCGTCAACGCTTGGAGCATGCAAGGAAGAGGGTCCGGGACAACGTGGTGCAGCGGCTTGTTGACGCGTCTGGGGCGGCCATTGATCGTCTCTGGCACCTGGTGGAAAACGAGGACGAGTTCATACAGATGCGGGCCTGTGCCCTATTGCTCGACAGCCTGGCCAAAGTGCAACGCGTGATGCTGCAGTATGGGGACGTGGTCCAGGAGAGTTGTCATATGGAGCAGCATGAATACGGCCAGTCGCACCTGCACGTATTAACGCAGGAGAAGACCAAGACAACAAGAGTTGGTTAACACGCTGCTATCGTGCCGGTGGTGATTACCGTGTGGTTTGGGAACTGATTGTGGCTCAAGCGGAGTCGCAGTTGCCGGTGGGCAAGGAACTGTCATTGGTTCAGCACGAGGCACAAGAGATAGCAAAGCAGGTGGGTCAGGCACACCGGCTGCGGCAACGATCTCGCCGTGTTCATGGCGTTAGCCATTCTCGGCAGCCAGTTGAATGAAGCCGACACCGCGTCGATCGATGTAATTGATCATTTGTTGGAGTGCTGCTGGCACGTCGACCGAACCACCGATCGGGCGCAGACGGTGTTGATGGTGGAGGTCAATAGCCTTCCGGAAGGCACTCTTTGCACGCTGTGCTGTTGAGTGTTATGGATCCAAAAAGTTGGTATCGAAGCGGCGATGTCGCAAAAGGAAAACGACACTAAGTGCAGACCATCGAAACAGGAATGATCTACCGCCACCTTGCAGGTCTTGTTCAAAAGCCATGAGGTTGACAAGCACAAGCTTCTCTGCCTCGGCGGATCGAAGGTTCTGTGTCGCGTTATGTCTATAGCGAAGAGCCTGTGACAACGTCTTGATGTCATTGGTCCGCACCCGTTGATCACATCGTCGCAGAATCCATCGGAACAATGCGGCCGTATTCTCCGGATCGCGCAGGCAGTGGCCACAGGCATGAAGCACGGCTCCGCCATCGCTCCCAAACGAATAGTCAAGGCGGGAAATCAGCCAAGACTCAAATTCAGGCAGATTGGCGGACATGTACCCAAGGCATCGCACGACGTTTGACGAGTGTTTACACGATGGGCTTTTGAGATAGGTCCAGAGAGCTGAGGCATAGCGATGAACATTTTCCGTCTTATCGACAATGCTGCCTTCGGAATCAAACACCGTTGCGTCGAAAGGATAAAAACTCTGGTCCTTCTGCTGAAGTCGGCCACGCAGCTCGGTCCAAACCCATTCCCTTACTGGCCTTCCACGTTCAAGATACGATGTGACCCTCTCGAGTTGTATTCGAGTCTGGGGCCAAAGTCTCCAACTAGCCTTTCTGGGCATCAGTTCAGGAAAGGCCTTTGGTTGACTTGCAACGTAATCGTCCTTCTTCATCCCGGTGTCGCGCATTCGTCGCCAGTTCGCGACGATTCGCGATCGTGCATCGTAAGTCGTGTCTAAGATCCTCACTTCCAAGACAGCGTGCCCTTCGGCCGGAGTTGCGGATACCGTCAGCTCAGCGGGAAGGCCCTTTGGGGCAGAGCGTGGCAATATCGCCTCCAATTCGCGGACTGAGTCGTACTCCTCGTGACTTACGGCCAACTTTAACGAACTGGCCCCGCGAGGCACAGATAGATTTGACACAGGATGTGGCCGATTCCATGCCACGCCACCATCCACATAGCGTTGCTGTTCTTCCATCAGTGCAATCCAGTTGTGAACGCCACCGGTCTCAACAAGGAGTTCAATTCGCGGCAACGTGTCGAGGTAAGTTGGCTGGCCCCGGCTTCGTCGATCGAGGAAGAGTGCGGCACCGCAGGTCATCAATTCTTCACCGACTGAACCATTAGCGAGGGAAACACTCTTTGTGCTGAGGCCAGTGATGTCCGCAAGTTGCTCAGCTTCTTCGCCGACGATAAGGTCGGCAAGATCGCCGGTGATAACGACGGCGGCCGCACCGTGCTCCGTCGAGTTGCATCTATCCAGCAACCATCTCCTAATCTCAGGCAACGTGGCCTGTGGAATTCGCCAGTCCTGTCCACCAATGGCATCCACGTGAGATTGATGGCCCAATTGTTTGAGCGACGTTACTGTTGAATCCATTTCGATGCCGCAGTCTTCGCCGACGAAGAGCTTCCACCAACTCATGTTCGCGGAAGAACGAGGTTGCAGTCCCCTTCTCCAACAATCCAAGATCGCCCAGCCGCAGCTCGGGTGTGAGTCTTCCGCATTTGGACGATGTCGAGCCGGCAAGCATCGTACCTGTCCATCCTTCTCTTCATGAACAAGCTCAAGGCGAGTGAAATGAACTTCATCCCAACCACAATGCACATGGAGGAGATGCGAGCCGGCATCGAGTGGCTCGCAAGAATGCCTATCTAGATATGCCAATGCCGCAGCAATTGGCTGCCATAGAAGGACGATGCGCACGCCGTGAGTGCGTCGCCCCGCGTCAATGATTGCCTGCTTCTGCCGTTGCCGCAGCCAATTGGGAACAACAAGTGCGGCCTCAGTTTGTTGATATCGCCGAGCGATGGCCGCAGTGGCCGTTCCCAACGCGTCTTCCGGGGTGACGCGGACAGTACGATCGTCATGACACCATTGCCACGACTTGCTATCTCGCAGCCCAGCCCAAGCGGCGGCTAACGGAAAACGTCCACAGCCTCCGGCTTCGGAAACAAGTGCTTCAGGTGGCCACGACTCTCCGGTCCCCCGTGGATGAGGTGGATAATGGTCGTCGAGTCGCAGTGGTTCCCCGGACACGCGAGGCAGGAGGATCGCGGGCAAGACACGTTTTCCCCGTGGCCGGACGGCTTGATGTGGTTGACTTGCAGAAGCCGCTGTCCAACGTCGTTCACCCAGACATACGGCGATGCCGGCTGAAGCTTTCTCATCATGTTTGCGAATCATAACTCAGCCAATCTGACAGATGGGAACGAAGACAGTGTCGTTCTATTACGTCGAATGGCCAATGCCACACTTCTGCCCGACTGGATCCAATGCGATGTTCAGCAACCTTGAGTGGTGCAGAAACTCCGGGGTAGCCGATTGCCAGCACACCCACGCACGGTTCAATACTGTTGTGTATCCATTTTGCTGCGAGGCTTCTGGCAAGTTTATGCCAGTTGTCTTGCTCTCGGCCATCCCACGCGATGGTCCAAGTTAGCACCTTTGCCTTGAGGTGTTCGCATTTATCGAATACCGCCAATACGGCATCTGGATCATAATGAGCACACTGGCGGAGGGTATCTGGAAGCTGTGGAGTACTGAGCAAGGTCCCCGGAATCCAGTGGATACTGCCGCCATCTTTCGTGTTCCAAACGCCGGGAGGCGATCGCATATCGAGAAAACACCCTGCTTCCGGTTTTTCCCCGATCCATACGTGGCCGCGTCGTGCCGGTGATCTGACACACGCTCTATCTATCTGCTCCCAAATACCGATCTGCCAAGCCTCCGCCCATGTCCGTTGTCGCCAACGCCAGGCGTTGCGTTGTCGGTCCTGCAAACGAACAACCTGAATGTAGCCATTCCACAAGACATGGTATCTCGCCTCTTTTAGCAACACGTAGTTTGGCTGGGGTATGCGCAATAACGGAGTCACACGTCCCAGCACTGTTTCCACGAGAATCCGCCGACAGAGATGCCCAAATCGGGAAACTGTGAGGACTCGTTCGTGATCAGAAAAACGTTCACGATGAGCGTGCACGTACGCGTCGGCAAGCGAGACGCACCTCCGCGTCAGATCAGCAACGACTCGGTTCTCTGGCGTGTCCCCGTCTTGCCGGCGTATGACCCCCAATACTCTCTGTCGATGTCCAGCCTTTTCGACAACAGTACGGCCAGCTTGTCTGGACAGCCAAGCCACGCACGACGCATCAATCTCTCGCATTTGGTGAAGTGGTATCGTCTGGCGATAACGAGTCAGAATCATGCGTGGATGATAGGCAACTTCCTCAAGCACGTCAGGAAGTCGACGCGCAAGACGCACTATTAGTGAGAGCGGTGGGTGTTCGGTGCTCTGACACCTGCGTAGTCGCGCCAAGACACGAGACAGCATTCGCACGGCACGGCCATCACGCACAGACTCCCAAGAGAGATCCATGGACTTGGCGTGTGGTGGTTCACACAGGCTTTCCATTAGTTCGACGTAGGCGTTTATCGCCGTGGCAAGGCAGTCATTATTCTTGCTGGTGTCCCCGTTTGGTGCCCATTCCTCAAGCGCCTTCCAGTCCCCCGACTCCTCCAAACATCGCAAGCGAGTGCCGTCTCGTAATTCGTCGGCCGGCAATTCGAATCGATCCTCGAACAAGCCATTTTTCGCCGCTTTCTGCCGAACTGGCAGCGACCCGCAACCGCGTGCGGATACTGCCTTCACCACTCTCTTATATGACACAACGGGACGCAGCCGGTGGAGGTCCCCTTCGGAAGAAGGGCAAACTGCGGTTATCGCAGGCGAAACGAGATGTGGATCGCTCAAGATACTACCTCTCGGTCCAATCCCGTCCATTCAAAGAAAGTGCTTTCCCGGCACTCCTCAAACTTGGAACGAAGTTCCGCGTCGTCAAGATCTTCAAGTACTTTGACGATCGTATCGAATGCGGAGCTGACGCGGATATCTTGAGGATCCAAGCCGCGAAGTTTGGGCAGGATCTTCTGCTCAATCTGATCCGCCATTGCATGCTGAAGATAGTCGTCACGTCTAGGATAATTCGCGGCGTATTCCATAATTCCCTTGGAAACGCGGAATGCGAAAGGCCGCCGAGCGGATTTCATCGCGCCGTGAAGCTCATCGATCCACATGGTGAGGTTTTCTTGGTCAGCCAATGGAAGCGATTTCGGGTCACGGGTCCAACTGGTCCAAGTTCTTCCAATAAGACTGCCGGCAGGGATGCTGTTCTTCCCGTTTCCATGATCGTCTGGGATATCAAGTCGGGTTGGCGCGCCAAATCTAAGTACGTTTGCTCGGTCGACAACTTTGTCCGATAGTGTTTGAGTCGTTTCGTCTTCATTCATGGTCCCAACAAACAAGACGTTCTTGTCTACAAACAGACGCATCGTTCCTCGCTTGCCGCGGCCTCCGACATCCAATGGGATTTCTGCCGCAGCCCGCTGGCGTTCAGATGGGTTCGCGCCTAGGCCGCGTCGAGTTTCTAGCCGACTCAGAAATTCGCTGAAGTAGTATTCGACACGAGCCAGGTTCATTTCGTCAAAGAGGACCAAGAGCATCTCATTATTGAGACGATTGTGCTTGCCCCAGTCTTTTGGCGGATTCCACCCTCTTTCGTCGAGAGGCCCAATTGTGTCCATCTGCACCAGTGACCGCGCTAATTCAGTGGCTCGAAATCGGCGGTCCAGATAGTCGTAGAAGCCAAATAAGTCTTGGGGACCATCCCAACGTGGTTGCACGGCCACATTCAAGAAGTGAATTCCAAACGCTTCTGCGTATCGGCGCGGTAATTCGCTTTTCCCGGTGCCGCTTACACCGGCGAGCACAACCATCGGCGAGCAATCGCTGATTTTGAGTGAAGTGTGGAATGCATCGAGTACTCGATCGCCAT
>JAJRVM010000309.1 GCA_024277285.1 Planctomycetota bacterium | reverse complement strand
GGCATTTTCGGCGGTGCCCCGGCTAGCCATGCAAACTGATTCACCAACGGCACAAGGCCGTTGGGGTCTGGAGTTTGCGTCCAAAGTGGCGCTGTCCAGCGAGTGCGCCAGGCCTCTGACTGCGCGAACAGATGTGCGTGTTTTGACGATCCGCTTGCGGTGGTCGTGGGTTACAACGGCAGTGCACAGTGGCTCCTTGATGGGGCTCCTTGATGGGGCTCCTTGATGGGGCTCACTTTCCGGCATGGTAATTGGCAACGGCCTCGGACGTGCGCAGGTAGCGATCGTAGACGCGCAGTCGTCGCATTTGTCCTTGGAGCGAAGTGCCGATGCGTAATTCGTTCGCTCCCTTAACGTTGCCTAACGCCGGATGAAACCGGCCCCAACCGTAGATCGATTCCGTCCCTCCGTCGCAGAGCACGCCATCGATCAAGAAGCTGATCACTTTCGGTCCACCATCGACGATAATCGTCACGTGATGCCACTCGTGCAGGTTCAGCAGACCTCGGTCGCACGACCAAAGCCCTACTCGCTGCCCGTCATGCATCTCAATACGGATCGTACCGTGTTCGCTGGTGGTAACCAGAATGCCTATACCGTCCGCGTCGCGGCTGTCGAGAATGTCCTGCTTGGCGGCGAGCGAATCGAATCGGATTGAGAGGTCGATTGCAAAACCGCCGCCACGAGCCAGATCCGGAAGCACCGGCATGGCGGTTGTGGTGCCAGCCAATCGCTCGGCGGTGAGCTGTGCCGCGCCCATATCCAACACGAGCCCTTTCTGTGCAACGCTATGGTTGTGGCCCTGATTCCAGAGTCCTTCGAGCAATGTGGGATCGATCGGATGGACACGCGCGATCGTCTTTTGAGTCTCCGTAATCCAGGTTTTGCCGTCCTGTTGGATCAGGTCGGGATAGCTCATGCCGGAACCCGGCCCCGGCCGCCCGGTCTTCGCGTCGTAAAGGCAACTCTTCGGATCGGTGTCATACAGCACGATTTCGGGTTGTGACCAATAAATGAACCCGTTGCGTTCGATGCCACCGCTGAGCCATGCGGGGTTTCTGCCTTTGTAAGGGTTCTTATGTGCGCCATGATGGTGAAACCAGAACAGAAACTTACCGTTGTCGGCGCGCCACACTTTGGGACATGCACGCGAGTTTTTGAATCGCCGGCCGCCAGGTGTGTAAGTTGCGTATTCGGGCACAGTCCAGGTGTGTCCGCCATCGCGACTATATGCGTGACATGGATGGTCTCCCGCCGTACGGTACATGCAGTAGAGCGAGCCATCGTTCAATGCCACAATATTCTGCTCGGCTTGAATGTCGCCGAATGAGGGGTTTTTCAAGCCGACATCGCCGTCGGGCAACAGTTGCCAGCGGATCTTTGTTACATCGGGCTCGGTGAGGATATTATCGGACCGATAGAACCAGCCTTCCGATCGATCAATCAAGTATTTTCCGCATTTGCTGAAGGCGAACATCATTGTGTCGTTGAACGTAATCGGCTTGCCAATTCCCCAGAAGATCTGCACTTTGCCGTCGAACGTGTTGGTACGATCGACGGCGGTCATTCGCATCGGTAGTCGGTACCGCGTGTCAGACCACGTGTGCCCGTTGTCATCCGAGTACTTAAAGACGAACCAGCCGACGCAGTCGCTGCGTCCCGGGCATTTGAAGTTGTCGCCGTTGTAGTCATAGAATGCATAAACACGGCCGTTGTTCGTGACCACCGGCAGCGAATAGACCGACGCGGGCCCGTCAGTTGGCTCGAGGGAAACGAGCTTTGACCAAGTGCGTCCCTGATCGGCACTGGTGGTTGCCACGACGTGCGAGTTAGTTGCTCCCTCGTGACCACCGGCGGTGGTCAGCAAGCAAAGCCAGTTGCCGTCTTTCGTGATGACGACGTAGGGTTGGTCGCAGTACCCTTCGTCCGGAATGACCATTCCGGTCCGAATATCGCGCATGTCGCGATTGCCGTTCATTGCTTGCTCAGTACTTCCCGCCGGTTTCTCCTTCGCATCACAGGCCCGTCCACCGGCGGTACCAACTCCTAAGAAACAAATGCAAAGACATACGAAGAGCTTCATCGTGAAACGCCCATTTTGCAGGAAGGTAGAAGGAGGAACACCGCCGCAAGCCGGCATGCTTACCCGTTAACATACTCGCATCGAGGTATTGGCAACAAGCGGTACAAGTAAGGTAACCGTTCACGGAAACGAGGACGCGATCGGCACATTTAGGAAGGGACTGCGAATAAACGCGGATAGACGTTGAGCAAAACACGCTCCGCTGCGCTTGCCCCCGCCTCGGTGCTGAAGGTTTCCATTAACCGTCGCTTTGCTAAGGCCAAATCAATACGCAGCTGGTTTCACCTCGTCTGCGGCAATCGGCCGGACAGGTACCACAATGCAATTTGCAAAATGGAGCAGCGCGATGGCCACGCACGCTGGCCATTTCAGGGCGCGCAATGTCGTGCCACACTGCGTCCGTTGCTGCTTTCACGACACGGAGTGATTCCTTGTTGCTTTCACGACACGGAGTGGCGTGCCACACTGCGTCCGTTGCTGTCTTCACGGCACGGAGTGTCGTGGCACACTGCGTCCGTTGATGGTGCGACGGGCGATGAGCAATGCCATTTCGAGGGCTTGCTCGTAGTTGAGCCGTGGGTCAATGTCGCTGTGGTAGGCTAGCTCCAGATCGGATTCCTTCAATCCACGCGCGCCGCCAATGCACTCAGTGACGTTCTCGCCGGTCAATTCAAAGTGGACGCCTCCTACGACCGATCCCAGTCGGTCGTGGATATCGAATGCCTGATCGAGCTCGCTCAGGATATCCTCGAAATGCCGTGTCTTGAGTCCGGATTTGGTGTTGATTGTGTTGCCATGCATCGGGTCACAGCACCAGACAACCGAGCGACCGGTCGCGTCAATCGCCTCGATTAGCGGCGGCAGGCAAGCGTCGATCTTTTCGGCTCCGAAGCGGTGGATCACCATCAGGCGCCCCGGCTGGTTATTCGGATCCAGCACCCGAACCAACTCCACGAGCTGCTCCGGAAGCATCTTCGGACCGGTCTTCACGGCAATCGGGTTTTCGATTCCCCGCGCGTATTCCACATGAGCTCCGTCAACGGCACGAGTACGATTGCCAATCCATGGCATATGCGCGTTGAGATTGTACCAACCTTGTCGGTGCGGAACCTGGCGGGTTTGTGCGGTCTCGTAGTCAAGATGAAGTGCTTCGTGGCTCGTGAAGAACTCCACTCGATTCAGCTCGGCCAACGGTCTTTCCGCAATCGTCTCCATGAACCGAATTGAATCACCGATCGCGTTCATGATCTCGCCATATTCGCTAGACAAACTGGCATGTCCGACGAAATCAAGGTCCCAGCGCTCGGGGTGACGAAAATCGGCGAATCCACCTTGGACGAGGCTACGGATGAAGTTGAGTGTCAGCGCGGCGCGCTCGTAGCCGCGCAATAGCAGGGTGGGATCCGGGGTTCGTTCGGCGAGTGTGAATCCTTTGCGATTGATCAAGTCGCCTCGGTAGCTTGGCAACGACACTCCGTCACGCGTTTCCGTGTCGGCCGAACGCGGTTTGGCATATTGACCGGCGAATCGACCGACCAGTGTGATCGGTTTCTTCGTGCCATAGACCAGCACGACTCCCATCTTCAGTAGCACTTTGAGTTTGCTGGTAATCGAATCGGACCGGCAATCGCGAAAACTCTCGGCACAGTCACCTCCCTGCAGCAGAAATCGTTCCCCTCGTTCGGCTTGCGCGAGCTGACGTTTGAGCGTCTCGACTTCCCAGCTAGTGACCAATGGCGGCAACTGCGCGAGCGCCGCAAGCGTTTCCGCGAGTGCCACCGTGTCGGGATAGGTCACTCCCTGGCTGATCGGCTTTTCTCGCCATGATGTTGGTGACCATGCGTCGTTCATTTCGTGCACCTTTTCGGTCTTCGTCGCTTCGCCGGAACAGACGGTGGTTCAGGTCGAGGCACTCAGGTTCAGGCCCCATAGGGACGAGCGAATCCATGTGTCCGTACCGCTCAGCAGGCCCACGGCGGCCCGTTCTCGTACCGCTTCTCAAAGGCCCAACCTTCATCGTAGTCTTCCCCACCGACTGATCAACGCTGCTTCTGGCGCGGTGTGAGTGTCTTGCCATTGCGACGGCACGTCGGAGGACGATATTGGCGACTGTAGGCATTGTTACGGCTGCAGGTGCGGTTAACTCCGAGGCAACGGACCGGCCGTTGGCGGGAACTGAATAGTACGCGAAATCCAACCGAATCACTTGGCAGCTTGGTACGATCCGGCTAGTTCGAGGCCTGCCACGTACGGTTTTCGACACCAACATGCCTTGGTGCGTACGAAATCGACCGATTTCTGCTTTACCGGCGTTACGCGACGAACTGCCGAGCATGTTTCGGGACGGCATTCGCCAGTGGATTCGTGAGCTGCGTGGCTCATCGTGCATTGTAAGGCATTTCGATCCGGATGTGAGCATGGCACCACAGTGGATGGCAGCCTCCGTTTCTCGTAGACTACCTGGACAGCGTCACTGAGCCGTCCAACCGAGGTTAGCCAATGACGAATGACGAAATACCCAATGACCAAACAATGCCGAAGCCCGAACGCGAATTGAAACGTGGCCCAACGCAAGAGCGTCCGATGGGATGACTTTCGGCATTCGTTATTCCGGCTTGTTTCGTCATTCGTCATTGATAATTCGTCCTCTTACAAGAACATGCGATCGCGAAACGGCGCTGTCCAGCTAATGCTCCAACGTGGCAGGATCATTACGCCGGGGAAAAGGTTGTTGTGTTTTTTTCCCCGGAACCGAGTGTCGTAAACTTTTGAAGATAGAGAGAGCTTTCATGATGCGATCGATTTGCGTTCTCAGAATGTTGTATTGGACAACACTGACGAGCTTTCTACTTTGCGCTGGTCCCGGAGTCCAAGCGGGCGAGAGCGACTTGGTTTCCGTCGGCGCGGCGCGCGTCGATATTACACCGCAACAGCCGGTACGCATGTATGGCTACGCCTCGCGCACCAAGGAATCGGCGGGAGTGGCAGGACACTTGTACGCCAAGGCGTTAGCCATCGGCGGAGAAGGCCAAGACGAGCTTGCGGTCTTGCTGACCGTTGACAGCGGCGCCGTGCCCGCCGAGTTGCGTGATACCGTCTACCGCCGAGTGCATGCGCGCACGAAGCTGAAGCGGGAACGATTCATGTTGTGCAATTCGCACAGTCACGCTGGGCCAGACCTGAAGGGCATGGGATCACTCACCGGCAGCGAACATGATCATTTAGCAACCTACGCACAGCAACTGACCGACAAGTTGGAGAAGGTGATTCTGGACGCGATCGCGGCGCAGCGACCGGGCCAACTCGCCTGGACGAGTGGTGCCGTTGATTTCGCCGCGAATCGGCGCGTGTTGACCGATGGCAAGTGGACCGGATTCGGCGCCGTGCCCGGCGCGCCCGTCGACCACCGCTTACCGCTGTTACGCGTCACCAGTGCCAACGGGGACCTCATTGCGGTTGTCGTCAACTATGCCTGCCACTGCACGACGCTCCGCGGCAACTTCCCGCAAATTCACGGTGACTGGGCGACATGCGCACAAGAGTATATCGAGGCGGATCATCCTGGCGCAGTGGCATTGATCACAATCGGCTGTGGTGCGGATTCCGATCCGTGCCCCCATGGCACGGTCGCGCTGTGCGAACAACATGGGCGGGCATTGGCTGATGAAGCGGGCCGACTGCTCAAGGGACCGTTCAAGAAGGTCGAGTTGCCGTTGGTCGCGCGCAGTCAACCGCTGGTGGTCCGCTACCGGACTCCGCCGCCGTCGCCAGCCGAACTCGCAAAACGAGTTGGCCGATCGTGGGCCCTGGGGCGTTTGCAGAAGCAACTTGCCGATGGAAAAGAACCGCCAGTCTCTCGCACATTACAAATTGCCACGTGGGTGTTTAGCGATGATTTGGCGATGGTGTTTTGCTCAGACGAACTGGTTGTGGACTATGTGCTGCGGATGAAACGCGAATTCGACGGCGATCGGTTGTGGGTCAACGCGTATACGAATGACGTGTCGACGTACGTTGCATCGCGGCGCGTACTGAAGGAAGGTGGGTACGAAGCTCGCAATTCGCTCAGCAATATCATTTCGTATGGAGCCCCCGAAAGCGTGGTACCGAGTATCGAAGATCGCATCGTTGAGCGAGTTCGAACGTTGCTGCCGAAGAGTTTTACAACCATAGAGGAACGCTGATATGCATAAGTTTATTTCGGCTGCGATTGTTTGTTTCGTTGCCTTGCCAACGTTGACGCTCGGTGCCAGATCGCAGGCATCCGAGCGTCCCAATATCGTCTTGATTGTCGCTGACAATCTAGGACATGGCGACCTATCGTGTTACGGGTGCAAAGACATTCAGACACCGAACATCGACAGCATCGCTCGCCAAGGCGTCCGCTTTACGAACTTCTATTCGAATGGCCCTGAGTGTACGCCAACGAGAACGGCGCTGTTCACGGGACGTTACCAGCAGCGGATTGGCGGGCTGGAATGTGCTTTGGGATCGGGAAATGTCGGTCGTTATGACGACGCATTCTGGCTGGCCGATCAAGGCCAACTCGGCCTGCCTCCGGAAGAGTCCACGCTGATCCACACGCTCAAGAATGCCGGCTATAAGACGGTCGGGCTGGGCAAGTGGCATCTTGGCTACGAAAAATACTTCTTGCCACCGCATCACGGGTTTGACTATTTCCTGGCGGGCCTGGGCGGAACGATGGACTACTTCTATCACAACGAACCAAACGGAACGCCTGTCCTGTATGAAAACGACAAGCAGGTGCGCCGCGATGGGTACTATTTTACCGATTTGATCACGGATGGTGCCGTTACGTTTCTGAAGAAGCAACCTGCCGACGAACCGTTCTTTTTGTACCTGCCGTATAATGCCCCGAGTGCGCCATTCCAACATCCGGATCACGTGCCGGACAAGCCGAAAATCGCTACGACTTGGGATGCGGGCAGTTGGCAGCGCGGCACGCGCGATGTGTTGAAGTTGATTATCGAACGGTTGGACCTTGACGTTGGCAAGATCCTGACCACGTTGAAGCAGACCGGTCGCGATGAAAACACCTTGGTGGTTTTCTGCAGCGACAATGGTGCGTACCCGATTGCGGCAAGCAACGCACCCTTTCGTGGCCACGCGTCCGAATTGTTCGAAGGTGGCATTCATGTGGCCTGCATGGCACGTTGGCCGGGTGTGTTACCGGCGGGAGTCGTTGACGCTCGTCCGATAATGACACTCGACTTGACGGCATCGATCATGGCTGCCGCAGGCGTCCATCCGCCCGCGAAGCGACCGTTGGACGGCATTGACGTGTTGGGAGCAATCGCCACCGGCAAGCCGCCCAAGCCAAGAGTGCTATTTTGGCGAGCACGGCGCGCGGAGCGAACTTGGAGAGCGGTTCGAGATGGGAATATGAAGTATCTGTCGCGCGCCGACGGTGACCAGTTCGATGAATGGCTATTTGATCTTTCACGCGATCAAGGGGAACAGACCAACTTGATCGACTCGAAACCAAACGCCGCACAACGCCTAAAGCTTCTGCTGAGCGACTGGGAAAAGGAGATGAAGCCGCTTCGGAAACGCCCTCGACGCTGAATGTGGCCGGCCTGAGCGCGATCATCGCCTGTCGCGCCACCCGAAATCGGCCGACGTTCGATTGGCCACAACTCAACCGAACGGCCAAGACGCTGCCAGTGGCCCTGGAACGTTAGCGGTTTCCGCCGCTCGAAAACGCGTTCTGGAAACGCGTTCTGATAGTGTAACTAACGCGTACCACCGCGCGTGAGCTGTTGGACGACTTGCGCGTGGTGGTTGATGTTGGCCAGTTCCACGGCTGAGCGTCCCAATCGATCGGTGACGTTTGCGTCGGCGCCAGCCTGGACCAGCGCGATCACGGTCTGCAGATGGCCGTTCATCGATGCGCACAACAAGGGAGTCCAACTGGCGTCATCGCAAGCGTTCACATTCGCTCCGGCGCGGATCAACAGTCGTACGGTTTGCGTATGGCCGTTGAGCGCCGCATTCAGCAACGCCGTTCCGCCATACTTGTGGGTCGCTCGAACCTGGGCCCCTGCAGCCATGAGCATTCGGACCACCTCGATGCTCTCACGGCGCTTGCGCGTCGCATGCATCAGTGCGGTCCAACCCATGCGATCTCGTGCCGCCACGTCGGCGGACGCAGCGAGCAGCAATTGCAGAAGCTGTCCCGATGCATCGTGAAGTGCCGCACACATCAGCGGTGTCATGCCTCTGGCCCCATGTGCATTGACGTTCGCTCCGGCACGAATCAGCAACTCAACAACCGCTCGATCCGGACCAAGATCACTTTGGCAAGCCAGCGTCAGCGCCGTGTTGCCGAGCCGATCTCGGGCCGCAAGGTCCGCGCCAGAAGCAAGCAGAATCTGAATCGATTCGAGTCCCCACTCGTACCCAATCGCCATCTGCAACAACGTTCGGCCATGGGCGCGTGAATCACTGGCACGGGCGTTGATGTCTGCGCCTGTTTGAAGCAAGCGGGCAACCTTTGACCGTTCGAGGTCGCTGACCGCGACCGCAAGTTCTCGATTCATGCCGGAAAACCAGCGGCATGCAAAATGACCGTGATATCCAGTGACAAACTGATCCGAAGAGGCTTCGTTCGCTGCCGCCGGTGCCACCGCTGAAACCGACGGACGTGCAACCAACCTGGTCGGCAGCAGTGGTTTGTGCGCGTTCGCGGCACCACTTGTCGATTGGGCCATGACGGCAGACGCCATGGCCACGCATGCCAAACAGGATGCAGCAAACATCGTGCACGTTAATTGCCTCACAGAATCGCCCCCCCCATCTAGAGGTCAGTCGACAACCATGCAGCTGTAGGGAAAATGCTGATTGCCGGGCCTATTCACCACACCTGACTACACGGTTATCATAACTGGTTAGCAGAATAATGTACGACGTGAATTTTCGAGTGTTATGCGATTTTTCGTTTGCCAGGCGCTCGTGCCTAGTGCATTCTGGAGAAGAGGCGTGTGCTCGCGCTCCCCGCATGGGGAAGCCGGCAGCGCAATGAGAAGATGTGTGTTTCAGGGAATGTGCACCAAGTTGAATTAGCGTCCATTTTCTTCAGCAGGGATCGACGTCACCTGAGTGGCGACCTGTGAATGAGAATCACCGGGAGATGAAACATGTTGAGAATGCTCAGGTTGTCGTCCGTTGCCGCAGGGGTTTTGTTGACCGTAGGGACGGCCGTATTGTTCATAGCAGGTGACTCTGCGTTTGCAACTCCCAGCCTGCAAACTGCGTTCATTTCCCGTTACCCGGCTTTGCGCGATACTCCCTTGCAGAGCTGCACGACCTGTCACATGCCAGTCAAGAAAGACTTTCTCAACGGCTATGGTTTGGCGCTGAAAGAGTCCAAAATGGACTTCAAGGAAATCGAAGCATTGGACTCCGATGGCGACAAGGTCAGCAACATTGACGAGATCAACGACGAAAGTTTCCCGGGATCGCACGCAACGTCGCCCGAGTACTACATTTTCCACGTCGATTTTTCGGACAAAGATCCCGAATTGGGAAAAGTGCATTTCAACCACGAAATGCATGTGATCAAAGACTCCTACCTTTCCAAGGGCAGATGCAAGAACTGCCACGGGAAGAACCTGTTCCCGAAGGAATTCAACGACACCATTTCGGTTCGCCACCTGGCGCACCAGATCTGTTGGCGCTGCCACGAAACCTCCGGCAGTGCAATGGCCCCACGCGATTGCTCCGGTTGCCACACCGGCATCAAGGAGATGATGGGCGACATCAAGAAACTTCTGGTCGAGTAGGCAAGAGACGCAACGTGTGGCCCTAGGGTGGCATATCTGCTTGAGGCTGCGTGACGGGGGTGGGCATTGCTGAAGAATTCAGGCGTACCCCGCCGTTCACGACCTGAGAGTGGCACGTGCCACACGCGTCAACGAAACCGGCACGACGATGTCCCCGGACGGTTGGCGCGCAAGGGAAACCGTGTTGCCGTGGCCGGCGTTGCGGAGTCTTTGAGCCGAGTGTGCGTTTGAATTCGTGTTCGACTGAGCCGTTTCTGTGGCGTGAGAGCGCCGTGAGCAGGCACCCCGTCCTGGGCACCCTGTCCTGGGCAATAGATTCGGATCACCACCATAGACTGATGGAGAGTTATCCATGCTTCACAAATTGACCATCTTGGTGGGACCTGCGCTCGTCGTCATGGCCCTGGCCTTTGCTCCCACAGCATCGTTCGCGGCGGAAGCCGCCACGTTTAAGATTGGCGATACCGTCTTCGTTAACGTTGACAAGGCCGAATTCAAGCTGGGGGATACCGTCCTGCGACAGCTTGACAAGGGCACTCCGCTGAAAGTTACGGAACTGCAAAATGACTGGGTTGGAGGCGATATTCTGCTTAAGGGAGCCATTCGACGCGGCTGGGTGAAAGCCAATAAACTGACCGCCGTCATGCCGGCATCGAAGAAGGCGGCACCGAAACCGGTCACGACCGACTCGGGGACAAAGTCGCCAGCCAAACCGATTGTCGCTGCGAAGCCGGATGCCGCGAAGCCCGACGTTGCCGTCGCGAAACAGACCACTGGCGAAAAGAAAAAAGCTCCAAAGGGAAGCCTGGCCGCGAAGTTCGATCGCATTCTGGCCGAGAAAGAACGCGCTGAAAAAACGGACGCGAAAGCGACCAAACCAACTCCCGAAAAGGCTTCGGACCAAACGGTTGAAAAACCTGCCAAGGTGGCCAGCGCCAAACCGATTGAGAAACCGGCACCGCCTGCGGCGGCTCCGAAACCAACCGCACCCGTTAAGAAGCAAGCTGCCCCAACCAAACCGGTCCCAGCCAAACCGGCACAGGCTTCTGGCGCCAAAACGCCGGCTCCAAAGGACGTGAACACCGACGTTGGGAAGACCGAAACCAAGCAGCCAGCCAAAGTTGCGATGTCCCCACCAAAACAAGAGCCGGCAGCCGAGCCAACGCCTGCGCCGAAGAAAACAAAGACGGTCCCGGCCCCGACTGCTGCCGCAAAACTCGTTGACTCGACACCAAAAGTCGCAAAACCAATAGTCAAAGACCAGGCGGCCAGTGCCAAGACCGTCGCGCCGCCGAAAGCGGTTGCGAAGAAAGAAGATGTGGCGAAAAAAGCCGGAGACGAAGCGAAGACGCAAAAAGTGACGGAAGGTCCGGAGTCGTTGGCCGATAAGTTCGCCAAGATTCTGGCCGAACGCCGCGCTGCCGAAGGCAACAAGACCGGGCCCAAGCCGTCTACGGCAAAGACCTCCGCCGCCAAACCGGTTGCCAAACCTCGAGCTCCGATAGCACCACCTAAAAAGCCGGTCGCGCCAGCGGCCACCGTTGCGAGTCAGCCGCCGGCAATTGATGTATTGGTAGTGCGGATCGCCGACAATCTGGTCGATGTGGAGCCATCGAAGCGCATTGGTCAGTTGATTCTCAGTGGTGACCAATTTACCAACCGTTCACTCCGGCCGCTGCGTGGATTGAGTGTCGACACGCTAAGTATCGAGGCGGTCAATGTTTCAAACATCAGCCTCCAGTATGTCAAGGAAATGCACGGTATTCGGACCTTGCGGCTGTGGTCGCCGGGATTTGATGATGGCGGCCTGGCGGCGATCGGCGCGTTGACCGACCTGGAATTATTGGACATTGAAGGAACGATGATCAGCGGGACGCAGTTTGCCGAACTGAAAAATCTGCAGAAGCTGAAGACGGTGATTCTCGGGCCCGAAGTTACCGATGCGGAACTCGCCGCGTTGACGGAACTGCCGACCTTGCAACGACTTGACTTGCGCGCATGCCACAAGCTGACGTTGGCGGCTGTCGAGCCGCTGGCGAAACTGGCGAAGATCGAGGTGATTTGGCTCCCACGGCACATTCGAACGAAGGGCAAACGAGCACTTCGCAGCGCACTTCCAAAGTGCCAGGTTCGTTCGTGAGCGTGGAACGAGTCGGTAGCAGACTCAAGGACCCGGGCGGCTGTGATCGAGTTTGATTCTCGTTCTGGAGACATTGGCCATGCAGCGCGTGTTCACGATCATCGTTGCCCCAACGTTGCTGATTTTGGCGGTTAGCGTCTTGGCGGTGGTGCATGCGAGCAAGGACAATAACCCGTCAGCTCGCAGCGGCGCTGCCAGCTTCGCGCCGGGAGAGATCGCGCGCACCACGGTGGATGGTACCGAACTGAAACAGGGCGTCCAAACGCTGGCACTGCTCAACAAAGGTACCAAATTGACCGTCTTGGAGGTCAAAGGGGATTGGCTGGGAGGCAATGTCCTGGTCCGTGGCCACCATATCAAAGGATGGATCCATCAGCGCAACTTGGAAAAAAGCGTGAGCAATGCGCGGAGGCAAGTCGAACGGCGCGCGCCCTCCCCAGCTCGCGTAGTGGTTCCCGCACCGCGTGCCAAAGTCGCTGAGGCCAAGCCGAATGCCACGGACGCGGTCGAATCGCTGGCGAACAAGTTTGCCCGTCTTATGGCGGACGAACGCGACGAAAAACAAAGCACGAACTCGCCCGGCAGTACCGGGACGCGTAAATCTTCGGACGCCGGTACATCGGGTCGTTCGCCACAGGTCACGCAATCGCCCGGAGCTCGCCAAGCGCTACTCGATCAACTTGCGAGTGAGGCTAAGGGTGAGAAAGGCGTGGCGCATCGAACCGGGAACAACGCGACGGTTGAATCACCGCGACGGCGGTCGCCCGTCCAGGCGCCGGCATTTCCGCCGCAAACCGCTGCCGACAATGGCACTTGGCAAAGCGCCGCCTTGTCCGAACGCATTCAAATCGCGCGGATCCCAGAAGACCTCGCCGATTTGGATGCTGGCCAGGTCATTGGACATTTGACCATCACGGGGGATCAGTTTACTGACCGGTCGCTGCGGAATTTGGAAGGATTGCGTATTATTTCGCTGAGCATCGAAGCCGTGAATGTCAGCAACCCCGGCCTGTTTCACTTAACCAAAGTCAAGGGATTGTACGCGCTGCGACTCTGGGCGCCCGGCGTGGACGATGGTGGTCTGGCAACGCTCGCCCAGTTACCCAACCTTGAACGACTCGATCTCGACGGCACTCACATCCAGGGGACCGGCCTGGAACAGGTCAGCGGTTTCGAGAAACTGGCCAAGCTGACCCTTGGCGCCTGGATTCGCGACCCTCAAATCGCGTTGTTGAGCAATCTACCCCAGCTAGTAGAGCTCGACTTGCGATCGTGCCAACGTCTTACCGATGCGTGTATCGAGCCACTTGCTCAGCTCGATCACCTCCGCCTGCTCTGGCTGCCGACGCAGCTGAGTGCTGAAACCAGAAAGGCAATCCGCCAACGGTTGCCGCACTGCCAGTTTCGCTCCTAAAGCCATTCATGTAGCTTGAGAATCTTTCCCAAGGAGTGTGGCACGGCACTCCGTGCCGTGGGTGGCCGTTTCGCCCCGTTTGGCGGCAATACAATTGGGCTGTTTTCAGGCGGTGCGAACGCCGCGGAGCGGCGTTCCACACTATGTAGCTTGAGAATCTTTCCCAAGTGTGGACAGGTTTCCATCTGCTAAGACATTGCTATTGCAGTAAAGCTGGCACAAGACGGGGGCAAAAAAAGAAGTCTTGCCTGGTCAGCTGGAAATCGCTACGGTTCGCGATCGGTATTTGTGGAGTCGTGCGTCGATCGCGCCAAACGTGCCACGGACGGCATCTCGGGCGTTCTTGGGGTACAACGGCCACACGTTTGCGAAATTACGCTGAAGAGCATATCGAGGGATTGGCCAAGGAGGGTAATCCGTTGCACGTCGGTCGATTCACGGTGACATCGCACCGGAGGTGGGTTTATGGGTTGTTGCTTCTGACGGCGATGCTGTTGGTGGTTGCATCCTGCAACTTCCCCGGTTCGCCTCTCCTATTTCCTCCAGACCTCGACCAGGTAGCGCCGGACGCTGGGCTCTTGTGGCGCCCGAAAACCGCGTTGCCCGATAACTGGGCGGTGGGCAAACAATTATGGCAGCCTCCCAACCGTCCCGCATTAAACGTCGACTTACCGCTGATTGCTGACGCGGTGTTGGCCGGTCTTGATGCGCAGTGTGTTCTTTGCCATGAGACGTATGTCACGGCATTCAGCAACAACATCCACAAGAAACAGGGATGTGAAGAATGCCACGGACCGGCCAGCCGACATATTGAGAGCCGTGGATCGGGCCAAGCCTCGATCCTGAGCCTGAAGCCGATGGATGGAGTGACGGCTGCTGGCCGCGCAATCACTCCGGCGGAACGCTCGGAGATCTGCCTGCGCTGCCATCAAACCGATCCGGAGCCGATCGGCATGACGTGGCGAAGCTCTGCACACGCCCACAAGGAGATTGCTTGCAGCGATTGCCACGTGGCTCATTACAACATTCCGCCCGGAACGCCAGCGACGATTCTGGGTGCGACAGACGGGGCCAGCGACGGCAGCCATGTGGCAGTTGCGAGGATGTTGCAGCTGACCTCTCCAGGGCAACCAAGTTCGGGCAATCTGGCCGCCAAATCTCCGACCACCTGCTATCGCTGTCATGACGACATGAAGCGATTTGAACAGCCCGGTCATCCCCACCAAATCGGCACGCCAATCGCCGTTGACGACGCCAAAAACGCTCCAGGAGCGGCCGTTCACCCGGGAAACTTCAACTGCACCACCTGCCACGATCCACACGGTAGCATCTTGAGGGCGACCCGCAAGGACCTCTGTTTGCAATGTCACGATGGCCCGCATATGGATCAATGGCATGGATCGCAACACGACTTGGCTGGTATTGGCTGCACCGATTGTCACGACCCTCATCCGGCCGACGAGGCTGCGATGACGGTCGACATGCCCAACGTTTGTTATCGTTGCCACGCGGGCACCCAACAGCTTGAGGAGATTGCCGGACCGCACCAGATTCAGGGCGCGAATGGATTGAACTGTAACACTTGCCATGACCCGCACGGGAAGGTCGTTGCAGCGACGCGGACCGACGTCTGTCTCGATTGCCATACGGGCGCACCAACCATGGCATGGCATTCATCGTTCCACAGTCGCGAGGGCGTGGCCTGTGCCGACTGCCACAACCCACATCCCGACGTGAGCGTACCGCGCGTGATTGGTATCAACCACACGTCGCTCAATCGCTCGACCAGACGCCCGATGGAGGTCGATGAACCGGCCACTTGTTACAAATGCCATCCCAAAATCTTCGGCATGGCATCGATGCCCTCCCATCATCCGATTCAGGAAGGCCGAATGGTCTGTTCCGATTGTCATGATAGCCACGGTCAAAACCATGGCAGCTTGAAAGCCGAAACCCTCAACCAATTGTGCTTCCAATGCCACGCCGAGAAAGAAGGACCGTTTGTCTGGGAACATGCACCGGTAACCGAAAGCTGTGCGATTTGCCATCAAGTGCATGGCACGGTCGCCAACAATTTGTTGCTGCAGCCGCCGATGTTTCTCTGTCTGCGGTGCCACACCGCCCACGCGACGCACGACGGTTCGCCCCAATGCACGCGCTGCCACCTTGTCAACGGAACACCGAATCTCGTGGGGGGCGGGCCACGCGATCCAACGATTCCGACGACCCCGTCGTCGCGCAAAGCGATGTTCACTGACTGTACGCAATGCCATTCGCAAATCCACGGGAGTGACAACCCGTCCGGTTTCGAGCATGGCGATGGGTTCCGCCGATAGTTGAAACTGCGTGAACGCAGATACCTTGACGCCAGGGAAGCGGCGTCAATTCCTTGAAACGACCATGAAACGTACCATCCGAAATCGAAAAACGCCCCTGGTTGCAGTCGCCAAGCTGTGCGCACTCACGTTGGCGTTGTCATGGAGCGTCCAGTGCGCAACTGCGGCGGACAAGTGGATTACGTTCGCGCCCGCAGGGACTTCACCAGCAAGCGTCCAAGGTGAGCCCTACCTGGCGGATTCGCTATTTGGTCGTTTGATGGGAGCGAGATCGGCTCCCGTCGCCATGCCGAACGTGACCGAGCCCTTTGTAGCGCCCCGGCCGTCCAGCACGGAGCGTCGCCCTGCGAAGAGGTTTTTCTTCGACCTCAACGGCTATGCACCGCGCGAACGCGAGCCCTTTGAGTTTATCTCTTTTGATGCTATATCATTGCCAACACCTCTTCGTTCAGCCGTGCGTTTTGGCTGGTGGCAGGTTGCGCGCGATGGCGCGGTGAGCAAAGTAGGCGAATACCAAGATCTTGACTCGTCTCCCTTCTGGGATATCAACCAATTGCGCAGTGATGGTCGCCAGACACTCGATCTGTACGGCACCGGATTGGACAACGAAAGCAGTAATGCAGGGCTCTATTTCTATACACCCAAACACACAGCGGATGTCCGATATCAGCGATTTCTTCACCGACTTGATCACGATCCCCTGACCAATATACCGCCTCCTAGCAGTGGCGCGGAGATTGTCAGCCAGGACCTCAATATTGGCGAGGACTACGCGGTCCGGATACAAGATTTCAAGACGAGTTTCCGCGGCAAGTTTTCAAAAGACATCAAGTACCGTTTGAATGTCTGGCTGCGGCGCAAGCAGGGTGAGCGTCAGGCGATGGGGACTCAGCATGGCGCTCCCGGCTGGACCGACTGTACGACCTGCCATGTCGTGACTCAGCGTCAGACGATCGACTGGACCACGGCGAGCATCGAGCCCATCATCGAGACGCACGTGGGGCCGGTGAAGATACAATACTCGCGTCCGATGCGAAGTTTCAATCAGAACGATGGGATCGTTACGCGATCATACGGCAACTTCCACGGCTATGATTACGTCGGTGACTTTCCATACGCCGTGGTCCCCGATACGATCTCACAAACAGATCGGCTCAGACTGAGTTTCAATCTGCCTGCGGACAGCAGTATCTATACACAAATCTACCGCGGTGACACGCTGAACCAAGTGCGTGACACGCGCCGTACCTTTGACGGGTTCGACGTTCGATTGGCAAACACCTATTACCGCAAAGTGACAATCAACGCCTTCGCGCGCGCCGGTCGACAATCGAATCAGTGGCCGTCGTTCTTGGTGCCACCAGAAGGAGATGCAGTCACGGTTTCTACCGCGATCATCCCCCCTTACGGTCTCAAGCAGCCAATCGATTACACGCGTGCCGCGGCCGGCGCCAGCCTCCGTTGGCGACCGTTCCTCAACCGCGCCTTCGCACATGGATTGACTTTTAACGTTGGTGGCGAATACGGGATGACGCGACGAAGTTATGCGCAGTACTCGGTGCAAAGCCCTCCATCGATCATTGACCAGGACGAGACCCCCTATATCTCCTACTCCGCCGGCACAACAATGAAGTGGCACCCTCGTTTCGATACGTTCGTGCGTTACAACGGTCGCGCCATATCTAATCCACTGTTTGCCGTGAACTTGTATTCCGGTGAAACCAATACCAATTTGCCCGAGCGCGAGGATCTGGTCCGTTTTGGAGGAACCTGGGTTGCAGCTGACAACTTGATCGCCAGTGCGAGTGTTGGCATTGAAAACCGCGAGAACCGCTCCACCGTCGCTAACTTCGTCGAAGATTCTTACCCGATGAACTTCACGCTGTGGTATTCGCCCCGCCCGGCCTGGTCGATTTCCGCAGGCTATGGCTACTATTCGAACTGGATCGATCAGGACATCTACTTTCCCAGTGACGACCCGCTGACCGCCCCCTTGGATCGGCGACAGTGGAATTACGGCGGTCGTGCTGAGGTCTTGAATCTTACGAATAGTTACCAATGGTCAAAGTCCATTACGCTCACCGCCGCCTTGCAATACGTCTGGACACTCGACGCGTTCGACCCGCTAGCGCCTTGGCCCGATTTGCCCAGTTATTCGATGGTTGCAGTCGATAAGACACGCTATAGCGGCGGCGTCGACTGGTACGCGAATGAACGGATATCGGCGTACATGCGGTATATCTACGAGGAGTACGAGGACCGACAATTAGCCTACTTGAGCGGCAGCGCACACATGTTCTTGGGCGGTGTGACCGCGTATTATTAACCGCGACGCGGCAGCCCCCTTTGATCGGCTCAGCAAACTCTCAATCAGCACTGGCGAACGCACGTGGCCTGGGATTCCATCCCAGGCGTGGATCGGGCTCTATTTGCAAGAAGCGCGCGATCGCCAAAACGCCCAAACAAGCGCGTCCCGCAAAGCGACCCTTCTTTATCGACCGGCAATAGAAAGTCGACTGGAGCGATTAACGTCGTCCATGCTCGGGAAAGATTCCCGAGCCACATGTGGCCTGGGATTCCATCCCAGGCGTGGATAGGACCAGCGTCTTGAGCCGACTCGACGCAATTGCAATGCCTCAGCAAATGGAAGCCGTGGGCTAGGGAAACGCAGGTCGCAGCAAGCCGAAAGCGAGCACAGCCCTGGGTT
>JAJRVM010000308.1 GCA_024277285.1 Planctomycetota bacterium | reverse complement strand
CTTGAAGTGCATGACGATGGCGTCATAGTGGTCAAGGTGTGCCGAACCCAGTGACTTTAGATCGGCCAGCACATCGACGGTCAGCCGCGGATCTTTGCACAATTCCGCCAACACGACCGGAGCCGTTTCCCGCCACTTGTGGCCCGGATAGTCTTCACCCGTGATCAATAGAATGCGCCGCGCATCTTTGGAGTGATCGTCACCACGCGCGACGAGTGCTGACGAGGCAAGAAACGCCGCCACGCAAATACAGACAAAAAATCCACACTCGGAACGTCTCTCAGACATCGTTGATACTCCTCAAATATTCCTGGAGAAAACGTTCGTGGCTTGGATGCAGTAAACGGTTTCCCAGGGGAACGGCCTTCGTGAGTATAATGGGGGACAACAGTCAGGCCCTGCCATACGGTTTGACTAGCTCGCAAGACGATTCGGTATTGGCTTTGCCTTTCGGCAGTTTTGTCACCGACTCCAACCCACTATCATATCAAATCTCACGGTGACGCGGCGTTCGCTTGAGGCAGGCTTTGCTGAGTTTTTGAGACTTGACAGGGGGCTCTTCGTCTCACGCATTCGTTTTGCCATGCGCATTTCCTTGGAAAGTGGCGTTTCACGCCTCTACCGTTTCGGAGAGACTGCACATTCGGCCGAACAGGGCCTCAAAATCGGTTACAATGTTCACGGTCTGCCCACGCATTTTGACCGAGCGCAGTACGGGATCCGCGAATTGACGCAGTGTGGCACCGCACTCCGTGCGGTGAAGGGTGAAGCGACGTCGATCGGCAAGCCGCGTTTCCGGCGAAGTACGAGATCTCAAACGCAACCTGCCGCTAGATCACTGCCACTAGACCAACTGCTCGGCAACGTAGAACGCAACACCGTCGCACGAATCAACACGAAAAGGATAACCTAATGACGCGCATGCATTCAGTCACTCGTCGCCGCTTCTTACGCACCACGCTCGCATGCACTGCCGCGACCGCCGGCAGTGTGCTAATTCTCGAAAAGCGTGTCAAAGCCATGGAGGGTTCGGCCGAGGACCGCTCGACACCTGATTTCTGGTACCGTGGGCAGCCCGAAGGGCTGTTTGTCGATTCGCAATGCGGCAATAGGGCGTTCGGTTTTTCAGACGGGAAAGTGTTGTTGTCCGAAGACAATGGCCACACCTGGCCGCACAGCATCGCATTTCCCGACGCGCGGAAAATCGTATTCAGCTGCATCATGAAGAACGGCAACATCCTCTTCAGTGCGATGGCCAAGTTGTACCTCAGTACCGACAACTTGAAGACGTACAAGCAGATCACGGTCAAGAACATCGACGGCACCGACTATATGCCGCACGCGCCAAAGAATCCTGACCGCCCCGGTTGGTATTTCCACAGCCTCTCGGGCGAGAATACGTGGGATGTGCACGGCAAGGAGATGTTGGTGTGGGGGAACTACTGCAACGTGATTGACGGCGCGACGCCGGTCAATATTTACTACTCGACCGACAATGGCGAGACGGTGAAGATCGCGTATTCGTTTGGCCAGAACCCGTACAACCGGGACAATGGCTCTGGGGGCGGGGGCACGACGGGGACGCGACTTGGCAACCCTGACAACCCGGTAATCTGTCGACACGTTCATTGCGTGGCGTACAACCCGGTTGAAGACGCGTTCTACGCTTGTACCGGTGACCACGATAAGCCCGAGGGGCATGAATGTCACTGGCTGCGCGGCACCTACGACGCCGACAAAGACAAATGGGATTGGAAAGTCCTGTTGTCGGTTCCGCCCAATTCCCGATTCAAGTCGGGTGGCATCAGTTTCGTTGATGGACAGCTCTATTGGATTAGCGACTCGAACGGACCCAAGCCGTACGACCGGGGTGTCTTTCGATGCGATCCAGCTAATATTACGCGTCCCGAAACGCATACACGACTGTTCAACCCAGGTGTCGAATCGGGCAACATGATCATTCAGGACGGCGTGATCCTGGCTTCGCATTGTGCCCCAGCTTCGTCGATGGCCAACGGGTTCATCGTTTCCTTGGATCTAGGCAAGACCTGGGCGCAATACGATCTCAAAGAATTTGGCCAGCGGTCCCCCTGTCGCTTCCACCGAAAGAACGGCGAAGGCTGGTTCCGCGTCGACCTGAGGACCGGTTGGGTGACTCCCACCGAAATGATGTTCATCAAACCGAAGTAGGGTGTGTCAAACTCGCCCCACGGACGTAGTTGCAGCGGCTCTTGACTCTGGAGGGCGAGTGCAGGCACACCAGAATCCGGTCACGAACTAGGCAGGCTCGCCGTGTACCAAGACCGGGTGTATTGCAGCGGCTTGCCCGCGCTGGCACGTCAGCCTAGCGGAGCTGCTGACTGGGGCTGGAGCGAGCTTGACACACCCTATGCCTCACCGGTTTCGCACTTCAATATCCTTGAAGCGGATCAACAGTTGTTGACCGGGGTGAATCTGCAGGCCAATGTGCCCCTTGATGCCGACGTTGCGTTTGCGGTGCGTGGCATCATCGAGCCGGCCCTTGCCATCGTAATCAGCGACCGTGACGCCGTTGATGATTGTCTTGATATGAGTTCCCTGGCAAATGATGTGGACATCGTTCCAGCGGTCGTCGTCCTGATCGGCATGAAACCATTTCCAGCCTTTGGGGGCGTGTTCCGGCTTGGCGTTCGCAGGCCGACCGACGTCCGGGTAGAGCCAGATCTTGACATCGCGCGTCTCGTCATAAATAAAACCGCACCGCCACGGGCCGGGTGGGTGAATGTCGACTTGCGGTCCGTCAAGCCAGCCGGCTTCGTCGTCATAGCGGCTGCGGATCTGCACGCCGCTGTTACCGGATGAGGAAGCATATGTTTGCACCTTCATGCGCAATTCAAAGTTACCAAACTCTTCTTTGGTCAAGAGCCAGATGTAGTGATGTTTGCTTCCCGTCGGTGTTTCTGCCGTGATCGTCCCATTCACCACTTTCCAATAGCCCTTCTTGTCCTTGTCCTGAGGGCGGCACTTCACGACCCACCCATCAAGGTTCTTTCCGTTGAAGAGGCTGGTCCATTCACCAGCCGAAACGGGGGCAGGCAGGAAGCCACAAAGTAGCAAGAGGAGAAGTGCCGGTCTAAGACGCATGGTCGTGATCCTTGGTTCATTGTTGATAGCCGGAAAAAACGCGTTACAACCCTGTTTCCGCAGTGCAGGCGTGGACTCTCCTGATCACCGTTCACTGCCGTCTAGCGACGGCCACGAAAGAGAACACCCGCCTGGAGTCTGTTCAGACTGGCTCAGTAAATTGATTCGCGAGCGGCACGCGGCCTTTGGGCGTGAATGGTTAACTGATTGCCCGTTTCTCATTCCTGCGACACGGAGTGTCACACCACACTGCGTCATTGCACAGTGGGCAAATTCTGCAACACGACGGGATTGTTGGATTGGGGGATGCCCATTTTCAAGTCGTCGGCTAGCGAGGGTAAGTCCCGGTGGCCGTCACCGTCGAAGTCACCCGCACGATAAGCTGCGGCGTCCAGGCGAGCTCCCACGTGTTGGCCGTTCGGGCCCATGGTGTGCGCTGGGCTGTCTACGCGAGGCATGAAATCGAGCGCAAAGTTGGTTCGTTTACGCCAGTTCCATACTAATGTGATCCGCCATGGGCGAATGGGCAGTGGTGGCGAGAAACATATATGCGAGTCGCCAACTTCTTTGACTTGCCGATCCACACCGTCGCCGTTGATTTCGATATGGTCGTTGATTGCGAATTGGCGACCGGCGTCGCCGCCACGCAGTTCCAAACGCTTGGCCGAGCACTTGTCGAGGTCGGTTGCTGTGCCCTGAAATGCTGGTACGTTTGCAAGTTGTGGATCGGTGCGGCGCGAGTGTTTGTCTTGGCCGGTCAGTTCGCGGTACGGTGCAACGTCCGAGAAGTTGCGAAATCGAGGTTTAACCACGCGCAAGATGGCTGCCGTCGGATCGGGATTCCACAATAGATTATGGTCGCCGGTGTAGGCTCGGTCGCGGCCCAACACGTTATTCAAGATCACGTTTCGCGCGATCGTGTAGTTCTTGCCGTCCATGCCAATGCCGCCCCACCCACCGAACCCGAGCGTATTGTTGATCACGTGCCAATCGTTCGAGCTCTGGTGGCCGAAGATGATCAATCGAGCGCCGGAGCCGAAGAACACGTTGTTCGTTAGTTCGCCGCCATCGGTCTGCTCGGTCATGAGCCCCTGCCCTGCCAGTATCGCCAAGTTGTCCTGAAAACGAATGTTGTGAACTCCACGATACGTTTGGAAGTTGTCGGGGTGGCCAAGCAGTAGGTGGTGATGGACGTAATTGCGTCGCACGGTGACGTCGTGCGTCTCTGGCTCGGCGTCATGGCCCGAAACGTCGCCGGCGACCACGATCCCATCCACATAGTTTGCGAAAACTTCGTTCTGCTCGACCACGACATGTTGCGAAGACGCTACCGACAATCCGGTCTGATTGGCAAACGCAATAGAGTTGCCAATGCGTACTTCCGAACACCGCCGTACTGCCGCGCCGCTCCTTCGATGGTTATGGAAGATGCAACTGGTAACAGTCACTCTCGCGACTCGGCCCACTTGCAGTCCCGTCGATTGACTGCCGGCAAACTCGATTCCTTCCACGCGGAAATCGGTTTGCGGATCACGCCAATGACCAACCGATAACAACGATCGCTGCTGCGAAACAGTTTGAGTCTGTTGCAGGTCGTCAGGTGATATGGGCATGAAGTAGAGTGTGGACTTGCCGTCCGATGTCTTACATGCCCATTCGCCCGGCCGATCGATCAGCGACCGGTGATTGCACAGTATCAGTCGATCCTGGCTGCGATCATTGCCTCCAATACCACGGATGGCTTTGCTGTCAACCGTCAGAATGCCTTGTTGAGGATCGAGTTCACGAATCGGAATAATGTGATATACATTGCCGCGTCGAAAAAACACAAATGCACAGGCATCGGCCTTGTCCTCGGTGATCGCCGCTGCTCCTGCCAGTTTGGCGAAACTCGAACCGACCACCAGTTTGCCTGCTCTTTGGTCCGACGATACCACGTCCGCCCATGCTTCGGGCTTGTCCAGCGACGACGCAATTCGTTGGGCGGAGTAACCGACATACAGATTCTGAACGATTCCGTCCACGGTCGTCGAGTATATTCCGCCGCTCTGTTTCTTCCAACCGCTGATCGCCGTGAAGCCGCTGACAATCACACGCTCACCGTCTGCGGCACGCAGCGTCGAGGGCTGTGTGTCGGAACCACCCTTTGTCATGCGCAGCGTTTCACGATAGACACCTTCACGCACGGTGACTATATCGCCACCGGCCATGGCGCCTAATGCCTCGGCGATCGTTGGAAACGGCCGGTCTGTCGAGCCGTCCCCCCCCGCTGTGGCTGAAGCATCCACAAACAACTCGGCCGACCATGTTGTCGCAGGCAACGCCATGGCGACTAGCAGTGTGAACAAGCATTTCTTGCAAATACGCATCATGATAGCTCCGCGCGTCGTCCCGGATCGTTTGCTTCCCCATCCCACCACGCGCCCCATCGATCCGTGACGGCGGTTGGTATGTGAGTTTTGCGCAATTGAGCGAATGCTTCCGCCGTGCGTAGCACTTGGTCGGGACGCGACTTGCTCCGCACCAGGAAGTCTGCTTCGGGAGGGTGACAGGCAACCGGTACGAATTCGGGATCGTCGATGTTGCGCCCCTTTGGTGTCGATTCTCCGTCAAGCCGCGCGATCTGTGCATTGGTGGGCAACGCGGCATTTTGGTAACGCAAATCCATCGACCAGCGTACGATATCTGATCGGTTCTCGTAACTGCCATGCGGAGTCCGGTTGTGCAATAACAATGCCCCGCCTTTGGGAACCTCACAACAGACCGGTTTGCCGCCCACCGGCAATTTGTGCTCCGGAATCTCCAAGTACGCCTTGCCTTGTGCGGGACGATGTGGAACCACGGGACCTTGGTGGGCGCGTGGGATTACCCATAGACAACCGTTTTCGGCACACGTATTGACGAGCGGAATCCAGACGGTCAGTACGAGCGCTTGGTCACAGTACGGCTCGAAGTAGGCTGAATCTTGATGCCATGGCACAGCGCCGTAGTCATGGTTCGGAATCTTCGGCCGTAACCGATAGACGCTTGACGCGATCAACTCTTCGCCACAAAGCGACTCAGCGACGTCCAACAGCCGTGAGTTCGTAATCAACGCAAAGAATCCCGGTCCGTGTAGCACGCCGTTCCACATTCCAAGTGCCACCTGGTCCGTTTCCTGGCTGATCGCGGCGAGCCGATGCTCGAAGTCGAGGTCAGCATACGATTGCGATAGCTCGCCACGTTGCAGCACGTCGGCCACCGACGTATCGATCGTATGCTGGATATCATCGATCGGACGTTGCAGGTCCGCGTCATCAAACAAACGAGTGAGTATCAGGTATCCTTCTTCTTCAAAGAACTTGATCTGTTGCGCAGAAAGACCGTTGTGAGGCAATTCGTTTTGGTTCATCTTTGCTCGACTCAATCGTATGGACTACTACGGGGCGAATGCTGCGTCGGTTGAAGAACCTTTGGCCGAAAAACAATCGAAGGCTCGTCGACCAGAAGTTCACGCCGGTGCGGGTTCATTCTTATCGCTCTCCAGTGGTGGTTGGGCCGCAAGAAGAATGGCGATCCACCGAGTTTCGTCCGATCGGTCCAGTGCGATTCGTGCCATCATCGTCAATGGCACAGACAGCAGCATGCCTACCGGACCCAGCACCCAGCCCCAGAAGATCAATGAAAGAAATACGACCAACGTCGACAAACCTAGGCCACGGCCCATCAAGCGAGGTTCAAGGAAGTTGCCTATCAAAGCGTTGATCACCAGGTAACCGATCCCTGTGTAGAGTGCAGACATGGGCCCAAGTTGCAGCAACGCCAACGCGACAGCCGGAATGGCAGCAATAACTGAGCCAATATTCGGCACGAAATTGAAGAAGAAAGCCAAGAGTCCCCACAGCAAGGGGAAGTCGACTCCCAGGAATACCAGCCCCAGCGTAACCAGTGTGCCGGTCAGCAGACTGACTTGTGTTTTGATCGCCAAATAGTGGCGAATGTCGCCCAGGATTTGGCCAAGTCGCGCGTCGTCTGAAATGGAATAGCCGGGCATCGCCTGTAGCTTGGCGGGCAGTGCTGATGCCTCGACCAGCAGGAAGATGAAAATCAGCAGAACGAGAACGAGATCGCCCGAAAGACTGCCCAGCATTCCCACTACCCTACTGGCCAAGTTCAGCAGACCCTTCGGGTCAAATCCCCTCTGATCGATCATTTCCGACACGTTGATGCTGTAGTGCTCGAGCCATCTTACCAACGCGTCTCGCTGCGATTCCAGTCCGGCTTGGTATTCCGGGATCCGTTGGGAGAATTCGTTCAAGGAACTTCCGGCCAAGGCGACGACAAGCGACACGCCGAAGGCGCTGACGCCAATCACGATCAGCAGTGCCAGCCAGCCAGGAACACCCTTGTTGTGCAGCCAGGCGAGCGGTGGAAAGCAAATGATGGCGAGGAATGCGGCCAGGAGGAATGGTGTGACAATCGGCTGAGCCTGACGCAGGCCGGCCATGACAATGACAAACGCCGCGGCTATCAAGAGCATCCGTCCGGCCGGACTGGCCGTTTCTTGCTGATCAGTATTCATAATGTTCGAGTTACCTTGAGGAGAGAACGCCAGCCGAGAACGAGCCATCCGCTCGTTCGACTATCGCCATTGCGGCTTGTCAAAGGCTTGCAATTGGCTTGCCGGTTTTCTGCTCGTGACGTATTCGATTGTAACTGAGGACGTCCAAAACAATAAGTTACCGAATTGGCTGCTGTCTGAGCCTCGAATACCAGTACTTTCCGGCATCCATGCGGTAGGCAATTGTTTTGCAAGTCCTAATGCCAAGGGACACACGTATATTGAAAACAGGGGTGGCTTGAACGGCCGGCTCCGAGTCAATCGGCTGCGCGTGAAGACAGCGGCGCGCCGGGTGGCAAGACGAATCGCAGACGGCGCGGTAGTACATCGAAAGCAAAGGAGTCTTCCAGCATCGGCTCGCCGTCCAAGTTCATGTTAACCGGCTGTTTGGCCTCTTGAAGCTCAACTGATTGTGCATTGGACACGTTAATCAAGACTCGTTCTCAGTGCGAATCATAGCAGATACCTTCTGCCTGGTCACTCGCGCCAGTTGGCGCGACCGACGCCGCCTGCGAAGTCAATGAGTTTTGTGCAAACGAGAGCTTGCCGAAACGCGAACGCTATCCAGCCGGCTGCACCGGGTTGGCCAGTTCCTTGTCAAGTGGTGGAAAATCGGTCTCAATCGGAGCGCCGATTACACGAAAGTAAGCCACAGCGGTTTTTTCCGATGCGAGTTCCCGGACGCGGATTTGCCACACTCCAGCCGGGTCATTCGGAGCGATATCAAGCTGAACCGTCGCCTTGCCGCCAACCGCCGCCCAGTAGCCACTGTATTCCGCCTCGCGTCCCTCCGCGTCCACGATAGTGACTTCCAGCGGCACGACTGCGTCGATCGGCGTTGCGTGCGAGTCGACCACTGCGATCGTGACGGTCACCGGCTTACCGCCACTCGCCTTGTCAGGGCACTTGATCGTGACGTCATGAATTTCTCGTTGTGTGACCATCAAGACGCGACCATCGCACGGGCCCAGATGCACGTCCATCACCATGCGTCGTCCATTCTGGCGTGTCTCCATGGCGTGGTGTTCGACCAGGTCGTAGACGAAGCCCGATTCGCGCGCCACCGACAGCCGTGCGTTGGATGGCAAGCCGTTTTCCATTACCAGACCGTGATGACCGACGTATCGACCGTACTCGCGATGGTCATTCACAACGAAGATGTAATCGGTGTCGGCGAAACGGCGCCGATAAGGAATGACGTTGGCGTTGGTCGAATCGACATAGCGAGAGTAACGCTGGTCGAGTGCCTTGCGCAGCTGCTTGGCGACTTCTAACAGTGCGGCCTTGTCTTTGTCCGCGCGAGCCGTCCGGTTCGTCGGTGTCAGCACAATATCGGGTTTGATGGCCGGTGCGATGCGGTCGTCCGCGATGATGACGCCGCCGCGCGCTTGGAATTGGTTGACTCGGTCAGCCACCGATTGAGTGACCACATCACAGTCGAACATCATGATCACTCGAAACGGATCTAATCCTCGTTCGATAATCGTTTCGTCATACACGATCTCCGGCTGCAGCCCGGCCCACATGGCGGCATGGTAGGCGTCACCCAACCAACTCCCACACCATCCACGTGTACCGCGATGGGCGTAGACCTGACTGGCAAACCCTTCGTAGAAAGCAATGTCGCTCTTGGTGCCTGGGACGTTCAGCAGCGTGGGGCCGAGTGGTCGGACGACTTCGCGAATAAGGCGGGCGAGTTCGCCACGGGTTTCATCGTGTGTCAAGCGATAACCTGCGGTGCCTTCGCATGGTACAAGTGATTGCCAACCGTGGTACATGATGCCGCGAATCGGGCGAGCGATCTTGGTCCAAAACGCTTCGCGCAAATGCATGGGGGGGATCGTGATAAACGGTGCGTCCGGTTGTTCCCGCTCCCAACCTGCTTGGTAGGCGAGTTTTTTGTCGGGTGACTTCGGTTCAGGAGCGGTTTGTGATCGGTACCAGATGATCTGTGTCATCTTCATCACTTGCTGCTGTGTGGTGGCTCCACCCGCCATGGCGAATAGTTCGTCCGTGGCCAAGCCGATGCGAATGGGATCGGGATAGCTGTAGGTCCATTGCGAAATGACGTCAGCCTGGCCCCCGCTGCCATAAACGCTGGAAACGCGAACTGCGGGATCGTGCCAAGTCCAGAAGTCGGGCCGTTTCATGGTGTGCAGGCCGCGATGCAGCTGAGAGAATAGTGGATTCCAGCCGTCACCCTGTTTCCAATACCAGCGGTAATACACATAGATCGGGTCATCGTCCGCAATCACCCGGTCGGCAGGGAAGTCTTTAATGCGTTTGTAATCGACTCCGTAAGGACTGTTTATCCCGGCGGGGACTTCCTGAAGCCCTGTCGCTGCGCTCAACGCCTCGATATCGTGAGTATGGAAACATGGACGCGCACTGTCGCGCACCTCGCTTTCCAATAACGCGGCGCCAAATGCGGGTAAGTCGCCGTAGGTCCGCGCCATCGACACGCCGACGTTGTAGCTGAATTTCGGAATCTGTGGAAAGAGACCGCAGATGTCGTCACGCCCAGTAACGCGGTTGCCCTCGCGGTCAACACGCAAGAGCTCTGGATTGTGAGTGCGCAGGTAGTGACCGGGCATCAGGGATGCAGCAAATGTAATGTCTTTCGCCAACGCTTCATCCAGCAACCGCCTCTTGGCCCGGACTTTGTCGTCGCTAGAGAATGACACCGGTTTTCCGGCGTCCCAAATCTTCGCATAGTCGATGCTCAGCCCCAACGCATGGGTAAAACCGATGGAGCGAAGTCGATCGATTTCATCGAGTCCAGCTCCCCACATGACCACAGGAAAGCGGTCCGGAGTGTGTCGCGGAACGATCTGGATAGCAAAAGAATCGCGGATCGACAGCGCAGTTTCTCCCGCAGACGACAGTGCCACGTTCAGGTCGTAATTGTCTGGGCGCAGACGCGAATCAATATGCAGTGACAGCAATTGAGGCTTGCCCGGCTTGAGTTCTTTGGTGGTCAGCGTTTGCGGTTCCTGGTCATCAATCGACCACGTGACGGTCGCTCTCGGTATCGGCTGAGCGTCGAGGTTGACGACTTGAAAACGTAACGCGGTGTTCGCTTCCATCCGCCGGAAACAACGCCGATCCGACACCACGGTGAATCGAACGCGGCGGAACTCCAATGCGCCGTTGCAAATGCGAACTTCATCAATACGGCCCGGGAAGCCGTGATAGAGACTGCCCACGCGGTCACCGATCGACAGATCGTGCGGTCCGGGAGCGATCGAGCTTAGGCCAAGATGGTGGGTTCTGCCAACCAATTGACCGTTTAAGAAAAATGTTCCGGTCCCTTTGCCGTCATACACAAATGCAAGGTGGTACCACGTGCCCACTTCGAGCTCAAGTGATTCGGAATACCAGGTCTGGGACATCGATCCGAAACCAAGGTGTGTCTTCAGGGTGCGCAAGCCCGCTTTGTCAGCGCGACCGAGGACCATCTGGTATCCACCGTCGGCGACATACTTGTTGTCGATCAAGATCGACTCGGGATAGTCGGTGAGCTCCGAGTTCGGGTTGATCCACATCTCGATCGTGAATGCTCCCTTGGGGGACAGCTTTGCGTTTTTCTTGACCAACGCTCGATGCCGTGTGTCATCGACCGGCCAGCCGCGCCCCGATTCGAGGCATTTTCCGAATCGACCGTCGGCGTTGATGCTGGCGCCGTCGAGTGTTGCCACGTGGCCGTGCCCAGAATTATCGGCCAGCGCGTCCTGGCTGTCGAAACTCCAGTAGGCGATTACATGGTTTCCGGTAGCGTTGGTCTCTGAGTACGCCTCCTCCCACGGTTCCCGTAATGAAACCGAGTCCTGAGCGATCGCAACTGAGTAAGCTGTGGCAACGATCAATAACAACAGCACGTTTGTCTTCATGATGAATCCCTTGAGTTCGGAACGCACTTGGTTGGCTAAGCACCGTGGAAATCCGCGTGCCTCATGCCCCTTGCTAATCCAACTTCGGTCCGTATGTAAATGATTGATTCTACGCACGACTAGTGCCAACTTGTATCGTACCCCTATCACAACAGCCAATCGAGCGCGACGACAGTCAGAACGATTGTCGTGCCTGGCCACACAACTGATCGCGATGGCGTTGTATTGTAGTGCTCTTGAACTGGTAATACGGCTGGTTTCCGCAAAGGAACGGTCAGCGTGATGACGCCCATTATCGTGACATGCCCGCCAAACGTGATGGCCAAGCGGATCACCAGCGGTAACTGTGATCGGAATTGCCGTGCCACTTGGCTGGTGTCATTCCCTGCCCGAACCGCAAAAGCTCGCTTCCCTTGACGATGGCCTCGTCCACTCCTTCCCAATCGCCCGCGTTTCCATCCACGACGATCTTCCTGTGCACTGCGTTGTACGTAGGCGGTGCGACGTCGATAAGGCCAACGTCGATATGCCGGATCGGAACGAATAGCCTTGTGGCTCTTGGGCCTGCACATTCAACATCCCCAGGTCCAAGAAGAACGTTTTCGCGAACCGCTGCTGACCCTCGACGTTCAGATAGGCATTGTCATACGGATCGAATCCGTTTCGATGCCCGTATATCGTACTCCGCTTGCCGTTCGTGGCCACCGGGCCCGATACGCTCACCAGATCGACGGCCCCCTGCCTGTACTCTACTCCCATGCTCCACCAGTGATCGTCGCCTCTATTTCCACAAGCGATCTTGCTCGGCTGAGTGATCAACGTACCGAAGAGTCGTCGGCCGGCGATCGTCGATTCGATATTCACCATCGGGATTGGCAAGCGATGCTCTTCATACAGGCCGACGGCGCCGGATGTCATCGATAATCGCGGTCCGGGCAATGTGGAACTGGGGTTGCCGTTGTAGATGGAACCAGGGATCAATACACGAGGTTCGGCACCCTGTGGGACCCGCACGCGAGTTTCCAATGTCACTTTGGCCTGGCGACCATCCGAAAGATGTGAGAACGTACGCTCGACTTTGATCAACCCCGCTTCCAGACTGAATGTGTCTGCAAACTGCCAGCGATGTCCGTCGATTATCGATTCGGCAGAGGTCCTCACTCGTCCATCTCTCAACTGCTCAACACGCTGCACGCCAACGTGGTGGGGCTCTGTATACCAAGACGCCCGCCAGTCACAGAAGACCGTCCATGCCTGACCAGCGGGATACGCGGCGACCTGTACATACCCAGTCCTTATCGCTGGCCGCTTCAAAGATGACGTCGAAGCCCGACTCCTTGACGCGGACAAATTGAACGCGTGCTGCGGTGTTTCCCACGATGATCCTCGACTCGTTGGCTTCGTCAGCGAGACTGGTCGAGGCAATCGTACACAGCGTCGCAACGATCGAGACATGGACCGCGCAGCGAAGAGATTTGATCATAGTGGTCGCTCGTGATTCAAGTATTCAAGTCAGGCTGTCGCGCGGATCGTATGGCCCGCCACAATACATCTACCCGGTTGCAAAGCCGACGCGTCCATCATGTTAACATTTTCCACTCGACAATTCCCGTGACGGCACCGTCTACTTGCACGTCGGCGAGTTCGTATTTCCGGCGAAAACGCGAGGAGGCTGGCGGCATGCCACGATTCGCCCGTGCACGGGCTCGAGTCCTCAACTTGGAGTTGTGGCAGATCTCCGATATCATAAGTTGGTGAGCATATGGTCCGCGATTGACTCGGAGGGTGTGATATGATGGTTCGTTCTTGGGTGTGGCTCGGGTTGACCTTGTTTTGTGTTGGTTCCCTTTCTTGCGTGACTGCCAGTGCGGGAGATATAGGGAATCGGTTGACGTACCTTGATTCACCTCCGAATCCCTACTACGTCGGTTTCGGTACCG
>JAJRVM010000307.1 GCA_024277285.1 Planctomycetota bacterium | reverse complement strand
TGGCCACGGCCGTCGATGCCGCGCGTAAGATGCGGCAAGCTCGCTCAGCCTGAAGTGCAGCTCTGTTGCTGTGCGACGCGCAGTGGTACCTGCATGCGGCCCGTGCCGTCGTGTGCGAATGCTGCCTGTCTCAGTGGGGTGTTGCTGCACCCTTAATAGGTGTATATCGGTGGTGCATCTTGACAGCATGCAATGGTGATGCTATGATGCCTGCATGAGGACCACCGTAACTGTCGAACCGGATGTAGAGCAACTGCTGCGGCAGGCCATGCAGCAGACGGGGCAGAGCTTCAAGACGACGCTCAATGAGGCCATCCGAAAGGGCTTGGCCGGAATAACTTTGGCGGTACCTGAAGAGCCATTCGTGGTGTCGCCTCAGTCGATGGGGTTGCGCACCGGGATTGATCCGGTGGAGCTTCAGCAGTTGGGAGATGAATTGGAAGTCGATGCATTTCTCAATCTCACGTGTCGGCTAAACCAGAAATTCGATTGCGCGAACGGACGCATGCGATGATCGTCCCCGATGCGAATCTGCTGTTGTACGCATATGATGATACATCGCCATTTCATGATGTGGCACGGACATGGTGGAGCGATTGCCTCTCGGGTAGCGAGCCGGTTGGGTTGTCCAACCCGGTCCTCTTTGCGTTTGTGCGCATTGCGACCAGCACGCGGGCTTACATTCGGCCGATGAGTTTGGCGGATGCCTCCGCTCACGTCGCGTCGTGGCTCGACCGCCAGGTAACGCGTTTCTTGCAACCAGATGCGGGGCATGTTCGGAAGGTTCTCGACCTGCTTAGCGAAGCCGGTTCCGCAGGAGGGAACCTTGTCACGGATGCTCAGATCGCCTCACTGGCAATCGCCTACCGAGGCACCGTCCATACTGCGGGCCGGGACTTCACGAGGTTCCCGGGGCTGCAGTGCCGATTCCCGCTGGAAACCGCTTCACGGTAGACCTGCCTCCAAGCACTTGTCAGGTCACAAGACTTGTCCGTCCCCATTTCCCCTCAAATTCAGTCGCCCATTGGTTTGCGTCGTCCGAGCGACCGGTAGATATTGTGTGGCCGTTGGATCATGAGCCGCAGTTCTTCTTCCAGCACTTCGTAGCTGAAGAATTGGTTGGCGACGGCGTAGTTGTGATCTACCATCTCCTTGCGATAGGTCGCGTCGCTCAACACGTGGCGAATTTCGTCGATGGTGTCGTCGGTGGGGAACCCGTCAAACAGGATCGGTTTCATGCCCACCGGTTCGATGTCAGTACGGTAGACTGCGTATCGATTGCAAACGATCGGGCACTTATGATAGACGGCTTCAAGGAACGCGTTGCCAAACCCTTCATAGGTGGAAGGATACGCAATCAAGTCTGCCTGTGGATAAGTGTCGTGGATCGTAAACAGCTTGCGTCCGTCCGGTGCTGTCCCGCGCTGGTCCGAGATCCACTTGTCGGCGAAGATCACGTCCACGTCCATAAGCTCGGCAAATTCGCGGATTCGTTTCGAGTAGGCATCCCCCTCGTCCCCCGAGGCGTGTGTGATCACCAGCTTGGCTCGATCGGGAGCCAGACGTCGGGTCAATTCAATCGCCAACTCAATGCCCTTGCGCGCAACGACTCGCGTCGGTTGGAGAATCAGTAGATCGTCGTCGTCGAGGCCGATTTCGGCGCGAAACTGAGCCGAGTATTCATCTGGCGGTTCAGGCGGATTCGCAAAGTCCATTACGTTGGGAATGATTCGACACGACAGACCCGTACGGCGGCTAAACTCTTCGCCCGCCAGGCTGTTGATCACGACGTGTTGAATCTGCGGCAACGCGGGTGGAAAGGCGTAGCGGATGATATCGTCCACCGCGTTAACCAGGAACCGATCACGTTCCCAATAGAAGTCGTGGTGATGCGCCACGCAGGGGATGCCTTGCTCCTGAATCTCGGCAACCAGCGCCATCCCCAACGACAGATTCATGGGGATCGTCAGAGCGTTCTCCACGATCAACGCGTCCACTTCCAGTGCTTCCACGGCGCGGCGCAGCTTTTCACGAATCACCAGGTTGAGGTTCACAATGTCGTTCGTCAACTCCGGTGTGCGAAGCTCCCCCTCGAAAGCTCGCCGCGAGATATCCAAGACGTCGGGGTGATTGAAGTGGGCCTCTTCGATCAGGTAAGTACGGTTGTCCGCGCGGTCCGATTCGCCCGCAATGTAATAACACTCGAGTCCCATCCTCTCAATCACGTCGGCCCACTTGGCAATCTCAAGCGAAACGCCATCGGTCCCGCTGATCCGGGTCGAGACGAACCCCACGCGTTTGACGCCAGGTCGTGCTAGTACATTCATGTGCATTCCCGTGTTATCGAATTCGTAACTGTTTAGCCATCTGAAGTGAGGCGTGCACTCGAGTTCATTTTCCATCGGTCGACCCCCACCGCCTTGTGCGGTGGGTGAAGAGGATTGGTAGGCTACCCGTGACTTCCCATTCCCCCCCACATTCACGGCCCCCTTCCCTCGCCGCCGCCGAAGGCGGCGGCGAGGGAAGGGGGGGAGTAGCTGGCATCGCGGTAGCTCACCAGCCGTATTCACCCATGGGACAAGCCCATGGGAGTCACTTGAAAGCGACATTACTTCATTCGGCTAAACTGTTACTCGAATTCAAGTTAGCTCAACTCACATCAACCCAAATCGTACCAACGAATCGTGTTGAAACCAGCTATGCAAGTTGTCGTGTTACCCAAGTTGTAGTGCGAGGCCAGCGGAAGACAAGGTGAGCATCTCAAATCGGAGGACATTCCGCTCGCTCGAATTGCGTGAACGGCTGCTATGTCTTTTCTTGGACGAGGACGCGACTTGCAATCGTCGTGCCAATGTGGTGATAATCACACTAAGAACCTGTCACATAACCCGCTTAACGTGCAGCTGGGGGCGGTATTGGGCCAACGCGTTATTGGGCAACGCGTCCGGCCGTTTGTGACAGGGCCAATAAAATTCACGGAGTCTTCCGGATGGATGTTTCCGACCGCAAGGTATCGCGACGCGACATGCTGATCAGCAGTGCGCAAATTGCCGTTGCAGGATCTGTATTGAGCGGTCCGTCGAATGTGGCAGCGGCTCAGCCGGCCTCCTGCTCGAGCGCGTGCGACCCAAGCGACTATGTGATCTGGGACGCGCACGGTCACCTCAGCTCGCCGGGCGAGACGCCGTCGCAGCGCATGACCAGCTTGCTGAAAGTTGCCGATGCGATGCATATCGAGCGAGTGATCGTATTCATGGGCTATCCCTGGTCTCACGATCCCACTCCGGATGCCCTGCGCCGGCAGAACGATCAGGTGTTGGAAGCGATCGAGCATGCGGATGGACGCGCGCTGGGTTTCGTCTATGTGAATCCCAAGCACACGCAAGCGAGCCTTGACGAGTTGGATCGCTGTGTCCGTGACGGGCCGATGGTGGGGGTCAAGTTGTGGGTCGCATTACACTGTAATGACAAGCGGCTCGATCCGATTGTCACACGCGCCACGGAGCTGAAAGCGCCCGTCCTTCAGCATACGTGGTACAAGATCACGGGGAATTTGCCGGGCGAGTCGACGGCCGAGGAGCTGGCCGAACTGGCCACGCGTCATCCGGATGCGTCGTTCATCGCAGCGCATACGGGCGGCGATTGGGAAATCGGGATTCGCGCCATACGTAAGACCACGAATGTGGTCGCCGAAGTATGTGGTGGCGATCCGACGGCCGGTTTTGTTGAAATGGCGGTCCGGGAACTGGGGGATCGGCGCGTGATCTATGGCAGCGACTTTGCCGGACGCAGTTTTTCTTCGCAGTTGGCCAAAGTGTTGGGTGCCGAGATTCCCGAGTCGTCGAAACGGTTGATCTTGGCTGGTAATATTAGACGGCTGTTGGCACCCATCTGTGCGGCCAAGGAGATCGCGCTATGATCATTGACGTCAATGTCAATCTGTCGCGATGGCCGTTTCGCCGGTTACCGCATGACGAAACGGGACAGCTGGTCAAGAAACTGCGCGCCGTTGGCGTCACACAAGCGTGGGTTGGCAGTTTCGATGGCCTGTTTCACAAAGATGTTGATGGTGTAAATGCTCGGCTGACAACAGATTGTGGAAACGCACCGCAGGGGATGTTGCGTCCGCTGGGAACGGTCAACCCGATGTTGCCTGACTGGCGTGAAGACTTGCGACGTTGCCACGAAGTGTACCGCATGCCTGGGATCCGATTACATCCCAACTATCATGGCTATCAGCTCGACGATCCACGGTTCGCCGAACTGCTGAGGTTGGCGGCGGCGCGTGGTTTGTTAGTGCAGTTGGCCGTGCGCATGGAAGATCCGCGAATGCAACATCCGTTGGCACGCGTCAAGGATGTCGACACGGCGCCGTTGGCCGATCTGGTTGCGGCCTGTCCGCGTTTGAAGCTGGTATTGCTTAATGCGATGCAGTCGGTACGCGGCGACGCGCTCAAGAAACTCGTCGCGACCGACCGAGTCTTTTTCGAGATCGCGACGCTTGAAGGAATCGAGGGGATTGCCCGATCGTTGCAACAGATGCCCTTGGACCGGTTGTTGTTCGGTTCGCATTTTCCGTTTTTCGTGATCGAGTCGGCATTGCTGAAATTGCGCGAGTCGTCGTTGATCGACGCGCAGCGGAAGGCGATCTGTTTTCAGAACGCGCAGCGTGTTGGTAAACCGGTCTAAACTGTGTCTCACAACATGCTGGCCCAGCTATCGAATACGGCCCACCGTCGGGTTCGTCCCGGCGGAAGGCATGGCTGGCCAGCTACCAGCAACACGCCGCATTAAGGAGATGAAAGATGTCTACAAGATTCGCCAACGTTCACGCATTCCTGTTGTGTGGCATTCTATTCTGTTTCGCACCATGTCTTCGCGCCGAGACGGAAGATTTGGGCAACGGATTTTTGCACCATGGAGTGGCGACGCCGGTGAGTAACCACCGCGGCACGGTAGCTACGGTCGATGGTGATGGTCGTAATGTTGTTTTGGTCTGGTTGTTCGATTGTCGAGGTGGGTACGCGTTGTTGATGATTGACGCTGTCACAGGCGAGGCGAACCAGTTTCCGATGCCATTTCCTCCTGGCGGCGACGGTCCCTACGCGTCGATACTGTCGAGTCAAAATAAGTACTACACGCATTTCAACAGCCACTTTGTCGAGTTCGACCCGGCGCGACGCAAGTTTACGTTCTTCCACAAGACCGCGCGGCAGATGGCGATGAGTATGACGGAAGACGATCGCGGTGTAATCTGGTCAGTGACATATCCCAACTGTGGATTGGTGTCGTACGATCCCAAGTCGGGCGAGTTCAAGGACTACGGCTACCAGAATAAGGAGAATTGGCGCCAGTATCCGCGTCACATCGCCGCGGACGATTCGGGGTGGATCTACTTCGAGGTGGGCAGCACGATGAGCCAGATCTTGGCGTTTGACCCGACCACTGCGAAGGTGCAGGAATTGTTGCCTGCTGCCGAGCGCGCACAGGGCTATGGCTTTGTTTACCGAGATGTGGACGGCAATGTCTACGGGCACCATCCCGGCAAGGACAAATGGTACCGAATGCACGCGGGCACTGCCGTGAAGATCGGCCAGCACAATCAGATTCGGATCAAGCCGGTGATCAGCAGCAGCCAGGGGTTGTTTCATCAGGCGTTTCCAGATGGTAGCCAGTTGGTGACGTGTGATCTGGTTGATCGGGCCATGGCCATTAGGAATGCTGGTGCCGAAGAGGTCAGGCAGGTGAAGTTCGACTATACCAGTGAGGGAGCGCATATCATGGGTGTTGCCACGTCGCCTGATGGGACGCTTTGTGGCGGCACCGCGTTTCCCATGCGTTTCTTCAGCTACGATCCGGTGGCCGATCGCTGGGTGAATCGAGCTTGTTACGGCCAATGGAATACAATTGGTCGGCAGGGCGACCACTTCTTTGCCGGCGGCTATGGCGGCGGTTTCCTGCTCGACTGGGATCCTGCTCAACCCTGGCAAGCGACAGTCAAGGGGAAGCAGTGCAATCCGATGTTCCTCACGCAGTCGGCACCCACCATCAATCGGCCACATAAACTGCTGGCTCACCCCGACGGCAAGACACTGGTCTTGGCGGGTACGCCTGGCTACGGCTATACCGGTGGCGGCCTGCTGTTCTGGGACCGGCAAACAAAGCAGCGCGTATTGCTGGAACACACCGACCTGCTGCCCATGCACTCGACGTTGTCGATCGTTCCGCTTTCAAATGGCAAGCTGCTTTGTGGCACCACGACGGCTGCGGGCACCGGTGGCGAAAAGAAAGCGGAACAGGCCGAGCTCTATATTTTGGACATGGCCACGAAGAAAATGGAGTGGCACGAACCCGTGCATCCGGGAGCCCAAGAATACACCGACCTGTGTCTCGGGTCAGCGGGCAAGGTTATTGGAATTGCCGACCGCTCGCATCTGTTTGTATTCGACCCCGAAACACGCAAGATTGTGCATCAGGAAACGATCAGCCTAAAATTCGGTCCGACCAATTCGCAGCAAGGACGACGTGTCTTTGTGAAAGACGATCGCGGCACGATTTATATCCTGTTTGCGAAAGGCATCGGACGACTCGACCCACAGACGTTCGAGGTGACGTTGCTGGCCAATTCTCCGGTCCCGATCGGGCCGGGGGGCGATTTCTTGAATGGACGGATTTACTTCGGCAGTGGTTCGCACCTGTACAGCTACGCGGTTGCTGAGTGAGCGCGTGTTTTCGAATTCACGGAGGAGCAGCTCGGAGCCGAAGATCGCTTCGCTTCGTTTCGTTCCACGTAACCGTTTAGCCAATAGGAGTGTTTGCCTAAGTCCGGGACCCCTACGGGCTTGTGCCGTTGGTGAATCAGTTTGCATGGCTAGCCGGGGCACCGCCGAAAATGCCGCCTCTCTCCCGCGTCTGCCGCCGGAGGCGGCAGACGCGGGAGAGAGGCGGGAAATCATCTCGATTGCGATCTAG
>JAJRVM010000306.1 GCA_024277285.1 Planctomycetota bacterium | reverse complement strand
GAGAGGCGAGAGGCGAGAGGCGAGAGGCAAGAGGCGAGAGGCGAGAGGCAAGAGGCGAGAGGCAAGAGGCGAGAGGCGAGAGGCGAGAGTCGAGAGGCGAGAGGCGAGAGGCGAGAGTCGAGAGGCGAGAGGCGAGAGGCGAGAGGCGAGAGGCGAGAGGCAAGAGGCGAGAGGCAAGAGGCGAGAGGCGAGAGGCAAGAGTCGAGAGGCGAGAGGCGAGAGGCAAGAGGCGAGAGGCAAGAGGCAAGAGGCGAGAGGCAAGAGGCGAGAGGCAAGAGGCGAGAGGCGAGAGGCGAGAGGCAAGAGGCGAGAGGCAAGAGGCGAGAGGCAAGAGGCGAGAGGCGAGAGCTGCACAGGCGAACATGTTCTTAGCATGTTCTTTCTGCTAACCGTGCATCGGCGTCGGGTGGCACTGGGGCGCTGGGTGACATTTGCTTTGAGACGCATCAAGTACCGAAGGCGTAGCAGGGCCGGTAGTACAACTCTCGTTGATCTAACCAATCGCGTGCGTCTTCATCAGCCCAGACAAGAGCTGAGATTTCCTCTCCGGATGCACGAGATCGCTATTGCCCCCGGGATCGCCAATGCGAGTGTGACTGCGTGGTGTCAGCGCAGCGAACCGACCTGTCATGAATGGACCGTTGTGTGCAGCTGATTGCGCTGAGATCACAGCACTCGCGGTTGTGCCCAAGAATGGCTGGCCACGGAGGTCCCAGGGCACGGTCGAGAATCTCGACAATCTTCGTTACAGTCGGCGAATCCCGCGTAATAGATAGCGGAGTCGCGGGGAATCGGCACTACTCGCATCGGTCCTCTTTTCTTTGTGCCATGTTGCGTGGAAAAGGATTCCGTCAGCTACAACAGATGGTGACAGTACTTGTGCAGATGCAAGTCGATCAATTCTTGTTCGATCTCGGCTTGATCGGGCGTACCCAAAGAGGTGGTGACTTCTTGCAGCAGCAATCGGGCGAACTCGGTGCGAGCTCGTTGCAGCATCTTACGAAACCCCGCGTCGGAAAGTGGCGGGTCGCGCCGTAGCTGCCGCGAGAACCGATCCGCCGCTTCCGCCGACGTCAGGTCCGAATTATCGGTGTGGAACTTCAAGACCGAATAGTACGGTTTTTGCTGCACCCGTTCATACTGTTCGAGTGCCTGCCATGTGGACGCAAGCAGTTCTTTGCGCCAAGCGTCGACAAAGCACTGCTCCGACAGTTCGCGGTTGGAATCCCACAGTGCCACGGGCAATATCGTGGGATCGACTACGGGAAGTTGTTTCTTACGTTGTCGGTAATGGTCGATCACCAAGCGGTACAGGCTGGTTTTCAGGTAGTCCCGGAATCGCCCCACAGACGTGTCGGCACCTTGAAACCGGCCCTGCATCACGCGTAAGGCGAATTCTTGGAAGAGATCCTCCGCCAGATCCGTGTCGTGTACGGCCGCTCTGAGGTAGCGATAGGCGGCGCCTTGGTAGCGTCGCACCAGCTTGCGCCGGGCTAGGACCGCACTGTCGTTCGAGCGGTGTGCCTGGTCCAAGAGGCCCCAAACCGTTGATATTTGAGAAAGTCGAGATTGGAAGGCTTTTTCATCCATAACGTTTTCCGCCGCCGCAGGCTGTTACCGCGTCAGTTCCCATTTGGTGGGTACCGCTGCCGCTACTGGGAATCTCTGTGAACGATGTTGTGGCCAAGCACCAGACATTTCCGAATTGACGCGGTACCAGAAGGACGTTGTTTGTGGCAGTGATGTCGCGACGGTGTGTCGGGAGGGACTAGCCAGCACGCTTCGAGCCACATTCCTGAAGATCAATATAGTCGAAAACTTGCCTGCGTTGTGCAACCGCATCCATCTTGGTTGCTGGCCAACGCTCGACCTGGACACGCACTGCCGACGGTGCCTTTCACCGAGTTGGGAAAAATGCGCGTATCTCGATCGCTTTTGGTACAATCGCTGCGTTCGATGTCTATGGGAGAACGCTATTATGGCCCGCGACAAAAGCCCCCACTCCCCCGTCAAAGCCCATGGGCCAGCTGTGAATAAGCAAGACGCAGAGAAGCTCCCGGAAACGCCGAACAATGCGCCCGATACGGTAGACGACGTGCTTGGCGAGGGCGAACCGAACTCTGCCAGTCAACCTGGCAACATGCCGGGCGAAGCTGTGACCGACGGCCCGCCGCCGAGCGCGTCGCAACGCCCCTCGGAGGACTCCGGGTTTACGTTCGTGGCACCCGTCACATCGGCCGCGCGGCCGACACGCTGGGCGCCGCTCGAAGCACTGCCAACGTTGTTTGGTGATTACGAATTGCTGAACGAAATCGCGCGAGGTGGAATGGGGATCACTTACCGAGCCCGGCAGATTCCCTTGAACCGGATCGTCGCGCTCAAGATGATCAAATCAGGGCAGCTTGCGAACGAACAGGAGATTCGCCGGTTCCAGACGGAAGCCGAATTGGCGGCCGGCCTCGATCATCCCAATATCGTGCCGGTGTTCGAGGTGGGCGAGATCGATGGGCGTCATTTTTTTTCGATGGGTTATGTGGAAGGAGAGAGCCTTGAGCAACGTTTGCTCGCCGGGCCGATGCCGTTGCGCGACGCGGCACGACTGCTGATGGTGGTTGCCGAGGCGATCCACTACGCGCATGAAAAAGGGGTTATTCATCGCGATCTGAAACCTGGCAATATCATGCTGTCCAACCGTCCGGTTCGGTCGGGGCCCGAATCGCGCGGCGTTGCGAGCCCAGAGGCCGCGTGCCCTCGCGAGGATTCTTCGTCGGATCTTGAAACGTTAGTCCCGCGAGTAACCGATTTCGGATTGGCGAAACAGTTGGCCGACGACTCCGACCTGACCGTTGCCGGTCAGGTGTTGGGAACTCCCGGCTATATGCCTCCCGAACAGGCTGACGGTCGAGTAGGCGATATCGGTCCTTATTCTGATGTCTATTCACTCGGCGCGATCTTGTATTGTCTGATTACCGGTCGGCCTCCGTTTCAGGCCGCCGGCATGATGAAGACACTCCGGCAAGTTGTCGAATGTGAACCGGCGAGCCCGCGACAGCTCAACTGGGCGATCGATCAGGATTTAGAGACGATCTGCCTAAAATGTTTGGAGAAGGAGCCCAAGCGGCGCTATCGATCGGCGCGCGCCCTGGCCGACGAGTTACGGCGTTACCTTGACCACCGGCCGATCCGAGCGCGATCGATTGGACGGTTGGCACATTTGTGGCGTTGGTGCCGGCGCCGTCCGGCACTTGCCACGCTCTCTGCGACTTTGGTAATTGCGTTGTTGGCTGGGACGACGGTGTCGACGTATTATGCGGTGCAGGCGAACCGTAACGCTCAGATCTACCGTTGGGAGAAACTCCACGCGGCTCATCAGGCAGATCTGGCTCAAGCGGCATTACGGAACGAGCGGCAGGCCCATGCGAAACTCAAAGCTTCACTTGCCGAAACCGAGCAGACGATTCGACGGTGGGTGGAAACGGCCAACAATGCCGAGTTGTTGCGCGAACCTCGGTTCAGACCGCTGCTCAAGAGGCTGCTTCAGGATGCGTTGACGCACTACACACGTTTTGTCGAACAGCACGATTCCGACCAGGATACGCCGACGCGCATTCGGTTGGCGTACGCTTTCTTTGAAATCGGCAAGATCAATGATCGAAGTGGAGCCACCTCCGAGGCGATTGCCGCCTATCGCCAAGCGATCAGCCAGTATCAGCGCCTGACAAAAGACCATCCGGAGGATGTGAGATTATTGCGCGCACTGGCCAAATGCTACTGCAATTGCGGTGCGCTGCTTGTCGAGAGCGGTGCTGCCGACCAGGCTCGTGAACCGTTGCAGAAGGCCGGAACGCTGTTTGAGGAACTGGTCAAAAGCGTTCCTGCCCGATCCGACGATTGGAGTGATTTGGCAACTACCTGGGAAAGCTGCGGTCTGCTGTTCGGCGATAACGGCGACTTGGCCAAGGGATTGGATTATCGCGAGCGTGCCCTGCAAATCCGAATACGTCAACAACGCGACCATCCCAACGATGACGAAATCGCGTCCAATGTGGCCGGCAGCTACCACCGTGTTGCCTTGTCACGTTTGGATTTGGGAGAAACCGATAACACGGTCGAGTTGCTCGAAGAATCAGAAGCTATCCTGGACCGGCTCCTCAAGGACAAACCGAGGAACGCGGGGTACTTGAGTAGTCTGGCGGATGTTCGCAATACGCTCGGTACTCTTCTTTGGCAGACTGGTGAATACGCCGCCGCTATCGCCGTGTTCCAGAACCGGCGCGACACGTACGAGCAATTGGTGAAGAACTATCCGGCCATAAGCCATTATCGTTTCAATTTGGCAGGAAGTTATTTCAATATCGCCGGCGTTTACAAACGCGTCGGCCGGCGTGCCGAAACCATGGAGGCCTATCAGAAAGCGCGCACGTTGTTCCAAGATCTCGCTACCGAAGATCCGTCGTTTCCGGGGTACCGCAGCAGCCTCGCCGGTGTCTATTTCAATGAAGGTAACTACTACACTGGTACCCATCACTCGGCCAAGGCCGTTGCTGCTTTCGAACAGGCGTTGACGCTTCAGCGTCAATTGACGGCCGATAGTCCGTCTAAGACCCAGTACTGGAATGACTTGGCGCAAACGCTCAACGGTATCGGAGCTGCTTATGGCGTTCAAAACGAACGAGCCAAAGCACGCGCGGCGTATCGGGATGCCGTAGTGATTCACGAACGACTTGTTCGTGAAAACCCGGACATGGTTTGGTATGCCGTTCACCTGGCCGGCAGCTACGTGAACCTGGCTACGTTGCGCGATGCAGCGAGCGAGGAAACGGGCGTGGATGACTTGAATCACGCAGTCGAGTTACTGCACAGAGTATTGGCTCGAGACGCTCACCATGCCGTGGCGAGACGATACCTTCGCAATGCGTTGTGGATGCGCGCCACCATCCATGACAGTTTGGCTCAATACCGCGCGGCAGCAGCCGATTGGGAACATGCATCGCGATCGGCCCGTGGCTGGCTACGTACCGTTTTTGTGGCACGACAAATTCGATCACTCTTTCGCGCACGTGACTCCGGGTACCTGCACGTCGCGACTCGCGCGGCGTGGCGCGAAGCAGTTACTTGGTTCCTCGCGATCGTGGCCAAACCGTAACCGCTCACGGGAACGTGATCGGCACGTTCAGGAAGAGGACCGCTGATGAACACGAATCGCCGCTAATTCCGAACGGCCGTCCGCCGGGCTTGTCGCGGCATGAGGCACGACTGGTCATCTACCAGCAACGCGCCCTTAACCTTTTGTCGGTCGAACATGAGATCCTCGCTTAGTCGCCGTTGTGCTGAGACCGCATCAGGAACGGATCAATCCCTGGGATCTGTGGCACGGTGATGCCGACGTCTTCGGGTACGACGATGGGCCGCAGTGGTTCGTCGGGAGCAAAGACTTTGGGGATCTCCTTCAACAGGCGGAACCCATACTCGGCATTAGGACCAAGCACCTCACCTTCGCCCCACTCGTTCCAGCAGTCAATGATGATACTGTCCGCGTCGGTTTGGTCCAGGTAGGCCCGGGCTTGTGCAAGATGAGTATGGAATAACTCCGGTGTGAATCCGTAGCAATAGGTGAAGTCCCGACCGACCCACTGGCTGTTCCAACCACAGAAGATGGGCAGTACCGGGCGCTTGACCGGGATCTGTTGCCAGATCACGGGCGCCGAGCGCACGACGGTCTCGGCGGGTATGATCGGGTAAGGATAACTGCTCATGCCATTAATGTTGTATGCCGTCCATTGCTGGAAGCCAGCCGCGTTCAGTTCCTTCGGATCGTCAAATAGGTGTTTGCCGCCGTGCTGGCAGGCGATCCAGTGGATGCCGGGAAAGCCTGCCGCTCTGGCGCGCCTGTCCGCATCACGCATGAGGCGGATCGCATTCTCCTTGCCAAAATGTTGGACCATATTCCAGCCCTGCAACATCCATGCAATCGGGCGACCTTGGTCATCACGGCGGTACTGCTTGTGTGGAAAGTAGTTGCGGATCCAATAGTCGGTGATGTCGACAAAATCTTGTTCCGAGAACTTCCACCACGGATTGGCGGCGTTACACCACATTACGCAGAATTTGATATGCGGCAGAAAGCGCGCCTTTAGTAACGCATCCTCGATGAAACGTGTACGCTGTTTGCCATTGTGGTGGTACCAAAGAACGACGAAGTGATCGATGCCATGCTCGACCGCCCACTTGATGTCCCAGTCGGCTGCTTCAGGGCTTAACTCGTTGTAATAGCCAAGTGCCGGTCGCCGTTCGGCCAACTGCGGGATCTTTGGCCAGTGTGTCAGATCGGACCAACCGGTGAAGTAGTAGCAGCCAATGTGGTAATCGGTATGAATGGGACGTGGCTCGGGAATGACACCCTGTTTGAGAAGCAGGGACGGTTCGATATCCAGAGTCATGGGCACTGTTAGTTGGTCGCCGTTGCAGGAGATGTTCAACGTCATTTGCTGTTTGCCTGGCTTCGTCGCGGTCACATCCAGGTAGAGCGTGCGCGTTGAATCGGGTGGCAATGGGCGTGCTGTCTGCCGTATCGAGCTGGTGTCCACCGTCACACTTCCGTTGCCATCGGCGCGCTCGACCTCGATATTGACGGCCGGTTTGCCGCCGGAGTTCCGCAAACGCACCGCCACCTTCCCCGCCCTGCCCTGGCGAATCACCGTTTGCGCCGCACCGGCATATTCGCACACCAGAAAGGCGGGACCTGCGGGGGCAGGCCCGAAGGAAACCGAATCGACACACGACTGAGCATTCGGGTTGTGCGAAGGCACGATGTGGAATACGCGTTGAACCCCATTGAAGCCGGTCCGATTGTGGTACTTTGTTCGAACTCCTTTTGCGATGACTTGATCGTAGTCGGAAAGACGCACGTTATACGTATGGAACGTGCCGTCGGCGCGCACGTTGAACTGGAACCATTTGAGGAACTCGCGACCGGCCCAGTATTGTCGCATCTTCGGATCCGCCGAGCGATTCGTCGGATGGAATGCGATCCCGCCCATGGGGCCTGTGTTGGTGCGCATGCGAATCCGAATCCACGGGTTGGCGTCCGCGTCCACTCCACTCGACTCCAGCGTGATCATTCCCGGACCGTCATTGCCGTTGACGACGATGCCGTCGCGCGAAGATGCCAGATTAGGTGGTGGCCGGTTGCCAAGCACGGCGCGTGCCATATCGCGTTGTTGGAACTCCCAGACGCGTCCCGGTAGTGCAGGTGTGTCGTTCGCCTCTCGAAAAAAGCGAATTGCACGGATATCGAGTCGACCGCCGAAACCAGGCCCGTCGAAGCGGAGTTGGTAAACAAGGGCACCTGATCGCCAACGGGGTCGAATGCGAAGGGTTTGGAAGTCAGGTGATGCGTAGACGAGTCGCCGTTCGGATCGCTCGATACCGAAATTCGTCTTCGCCGCGTCGATCACTTCCGCGTAATAGAGTGTTATCCAACCGGTGCGGGAGGTGCGCAATTCCATTTCGATTCCGTCGCCGGGCGCGACCCGTGCAGGTTTGTCGAGTGGCGGGCCGACCAAGACCATTTCGCCGCCGGGGATGCGCACCGAGGGTGCGTCGTCGGCTTGGAGACGCCAGAACGCACCCGCCTTTTCGCCCTCACGCCACGCGCCATTGTGATGCCAGCCACAATCGGAATCGGGGGCGAAATTCCAGGAAGGGAGGGGGCCCACGCTTTGCGCGGAAGTGTTCGTTGCGACTCCAAGCGAGATGAACACGATCAGACAGGTGATAATGATCGGGCGAATGAGCCGAGTGCGGGATTTTCGTTGCATCGAGGTCGCTTTCTTGTGTGACGGCCTATTTGAGATCCTTGGACCAGCCCTTCAGGGGTGCGTGTTTCGGCGGGGTGGTGCCCCAAGGTTGCCGCGTTGCACGCGTCTTTAGCACGATGCGGCTACTGGCGAAGCGACTTGCTAGAACCATCCGCCTATCACGCTGTTCCCGCTTCCGGCGATCGTACCATGGATAACGACTGTGCCCAAACCGTCCACACTCGTTAACACGCCCGGCGACGCCATCTTGGTCAGGTTTGGTCGATATCCATCGACGACTGCGAGTATACTCACACAAGTAGGCGGTTGATCAAAGAAACCGGATTTATCAGTACCGGGTTGCGCGCTGAACGGTGGCGTTTGCATGACGCGCCCCCGCTCGCCAACGGCCCCGGCTCGGCACGTCGCGGCACGCTCGAATGGCATGCCGCCGGCTCGGCCAAGGTCGCCTTGAGACTGCGGTATCGAACGATTCACCATCGCGATTTGGAAACCGGTTGGCGGCGTGCACTGCGCGATCCGTGCGGCGGCCAGTCCGATCATGTAGTGGCACCTACTGTGCAGTACGCCTCGGCCTTTCAGGCCTCGCGTTGCGCGCGGGAAGTTATCCGATCGAGCCTCCCCGTCGCGACACGTCCTAGCGAAGCTGTTCGGCGAGGTATTTTCTGACCAGGTTGAAATCGAACTTATAGAACCTGCGGATCGAGCCGCGCTGGTTTTCGGGAGTCTGTTCAAGCCGAGTGGAGAAGCTCTTGCGTCCGGCTTCATAGGCGGCCAACTGCTCGACGTTCAAGTTCTTGGCGGCCGCGTCGATTGCTTGGGCGCTGTTGATGTCGCGTTGCGATGTGGCGAGAAATCCCTGCACGGTACCGGCAAAATGAAGGAGGTGGGTAATGTAATCGTCGCTTGTGCTGCCCCGTGTGGTGATTAGTTGCAGCATACGCGTCAATATATCGGCTGCGGATCTCCATTCTTTCTTGGCCAAATGTTGATAGGTCGCGGCGTGGTAGGCGACCAATGCTTGCGGGTGGGAGCCGAGCACGGCTCGAAAAGCGTCGAGTGATTCACCGGTACGGCCGGTCTTCAATTTCACCAATGCGTAGGCCAACTGCGCATCGGGTTGGCCACCCGACAATTCCTCGGCTTGAAGGAAATCCGCATCGAACTGTGGCGAGGGTCGCGTCCGACTGACTTGGGCCAACAGATTCTGGATCGCCGCAGCCGCTTCGCGCGTCAGGCGAGGAGGTCGCGTGTCGGGTTGAAAGCGGACGGGTGTCTGTTTGGCACTGGCGAGTTGTTTTTCAACGTGGCGAAATAGCTCGTCAGCGGAAACTTGACCATCGCCGTTGGAATCGGCCGCGCCGCGGAACGCCTGTGCCAGTTGCAGGGCGAAGAGCCCATGTTCTTCCGCCGTATCGACGCTGGCGCGTTGCTGTGCGTCGCAACTGCCGATGACGATGACCGAGCGGGATATTGCGTCACCGATCCGGATCCTTCGAATCTGCTCGCCTGTCGAAGGCTGCGATTGGGTTTCGACCGGGGATACGTTGTGGCACGAATCGAGGATCAGTAGTTTCTCGCGGGCTTGAAAGTTTTCCAACATGGTGATCAAGTCGCGCAGCTTCAGCCCTGTTTCCGCCATATTATCGAGTCGAAAATCGCGTGTTGCCAGGTAGGTCGTATTGGTCGTCAGGTCGACGTATGCCTGTCCGACGTAGTAGACGAGCAGGCGTGTTCGATTCTGCTGTGCGGCCAGGAACTTTTCGATGGCATCGGCCAGGGCGTCGTGCGGCAAGTCTTGTAACAGCTCGAGCTGTTGGTCGGGCACTCGCGCGCCGGTATCCAACGCATCGTGAACCAGTTGAGCGTCGCGCGTGGCGTATTCGTAGGGAGTGATTTGGATACGGTCATACGATTGTTCGCTAATAACCAACGCGATGAGCCGAGGATCCCGGACCAGTTCGGTCACTTCGATCGACTTGGCGGAAATGTTCTGATGGTCGGGCGAATCGTGATCAATTACCAGGTGATCACCCTTGCGCAGGAACGAAAGATCGACTGTTTTGCCGTTGTACTCGATCGTGGCGTCGGTTGTCGCTACGGCGACGCGATTTCCCTCGATTACCACTTGCATGCGATTCGCAGATGGGTCGACCGACCCGACTTCCGCGATATCCGAAATCGCGCGTTGCAGGTCGATCGAGAGAATCGCCAAGTCATAGGTCAGGCCGGTGATCTGGTCGCCGTTGACTAGATCGCCGAGCGTAATAGCGCGTCCCGCCAGGTGATCACGCCCGTTGATCGTGATGGCGCAATCGTCGGCGACGCGCATTGTTTTTGAAGTACCGTTTTTGGTGAAAGTGATTTCCCGTTTAGCGACATCGAAACTATCGACAACACCATCGGCCTTGAGCTGTCGCCTGGCGGCCAACGCTACGGCATGTGCACCCGCTTCGTCGGTCCAAAACTGCACGTCGACCGTATCGCCTACACGGAGATCGCCAGGCACGGTCGGTTTGCCGTTGAGCGAAACCGTGGTCTGGCCATTGAAGATGAAGCTGCGATTCGTGGTTGCTTCGTCTTGTGCACTGGCAGCATCAATTTCCACTCGTCCGCCCGTGATGTCGATCTTCTCGAGTCGGCCGGCAAGATGACTTGCTTCGCCCCGCGTTGCTCTAATCTGTTTGGTTTCGCCCTGTGGTCCGTCAAAATACTGAATGGCAAGGCGATCGTTCGGCTCGAGATCACCAAGTTGGCAGACGGCGCCATCCAACAATAACAGGTCATTGTCGTTTACCTGGATCACCTCTTCCGACTTGAGGTAGATCTTGTTCTTATCTGGCACGACTTTGCCAACGCGTCCTGCGGTGGGGGCGGGCGCTTGCGGTTTGGGGGGAGGATCACCCGATGGCCAGAGCATTGCCAGGCTCAGCAAAAGACTGATCGCCAGCGCCCCGATCGAAAGGTAGCGTTTCCGCCGCGCTTGGCGCGCCTCGCGCTCGGCGCGTTCCAATTCCTCTGGCGACGGCCCGTCAAGCGAGACCGCGCTGTCGCTCGTCAAGTCGGTGATGATCTGATCGGCGGACCGGTAGCGTCGTGCCGGATCCTTATTCGTCATTTTCTCGATAATGGCGGCCAATTGGTCCGGGACGCCCTCCAGCACATCCTGAATCTTCGGCAGGCGGCGATCGGGTGCCGAGTGCCACATCATCCAGGCCAGTTGCTGATCGCGGCCAAACATGTGCAGGCCAGGAAAGAGCGACTCGAAGCGATCGCCGCAGAGCAGTTCGTAGGCCGAGAAGCCGAGCGAATAGATGTCGCTGTGCGGGCCGACCGGGCCAAACTTGTCGGAAACGACTTCGGGGGCGATATACCGAGTCGTTCCCTTGATGGCACTTCCTTCGTCGCTTTGTAGTCGACGTGCGATGCCGAAGTCGCCCAGCTTGATCACGTTGTTGCGGTCGATCAACAGATTGCTCGGTTTCACATCGCCATGCAGGATGTTCTGTTTCTGAAAGAACGAGAGTGCTCGGGCGGCAAACAGGATCGTCAGCCTCAGGTCCTTGAGGTGGATCGGTTTTTGGCCCAGTTGATCCTTCAGGCTGCCCTTCATCAATTCGAGGATCAGCCAGCCGCGTTCGGGGACCACATCATAAATGGTCATGACATGAGGGTGTTCCAGTCGAGCCAGAATCTGCGCCTCTTGCCAATATCGTTCCGTCAGTTTCGGGTTGCCGAGGTATTGCTGGTGAAGCTGCTTGATGGCCACGTCGCGATCGAGACGCAGGTCACGGCCACGGTAAACTGTCGCAAAATAGCCTCGCGCAATCTCATCGCCGATCTCATATCGAACGTCGTCTTGCATCAGCAACCTCTATGCCAAAGTTGGTCTCGTCAAGGAGATGGGCGTGTCGCATTGGGATCCAGGAATAATGCCTCAACGGTACACCGCGGGGACGCCGTTTGGTCTATCGCCAAAACTCGTGACGAAAGTCGTTTGAAATGGGAGCAATGAAATACTCGACTTTTCTGCGGTACGGGTTGCCGTGTCCAGGTTGATTTCCCACGGCACGGAGTGCCGTGCAACACTGCCTAACGCAACAGTTCGCCAATCGCTTCTTTGAGTTTAATGTCATTCCCTGAATAACCGCCATATCGTGGGGCGTCCTCGGCGTTGAGCCGATCGAGAATCTTCCGATAGTACTCTTTTTCGCGCTTGGCATCTCCTCGATTATAGGCCTGCAACGCGAGTGCTAGAAGGTCACGCACCTCGCGGGCGGGCGCATCGGTACGTTCCCAGGAGGCAAAGACGGTTTCTAGCTTCTGGTGGGCCTCTGATTTGCCCGGTGCGCTCCCCGGTACCGGTTCGTCAATCACCAGGATCAAGACAGACATGAGGATGCTGATCCCTAGAACCACAATCATCAGCCACGGATTGGTGCCTTTGGACTCGCTACCGACGTCAGCACGCTTTTCCTGGGTTGCCAAGGCCAAGTTGGGTAACCGGCCATCGGCGCCCAGCTTGACATTCGTCGCATTGGCTTCGCGTTCGATGAACCGAGCGGTTGTCGGATCTCGATCGGGATCGTGGGTTGGCGGCGCGTTGGTGTCGCCTGCCCCAGCAGGAGACGGCCCAGCAGAGGGCGCGTTTGGCGAGGAGGTTTTTCGGAATGCGCGTTTGCGCGGCGTCGGTGTGCCGGCGGCGGGAGCTGAGCGATACGTTGGGCCGGAATCAGGTGGAAAGAGATCGGGGTTAGGCAACGGGACGACAACGATCGTTGAAGGCTCGTTGTCGTTTTCGAATTCGAAACGAAACTGCCGCGAGCAACGCGGGCACGCTACTTTTTTACCCGAGAGTTCGGGTGGGACATTCAGTTGTTTGCCGCAATGTGGGCAACCGATGCGTTGTGACATAACCAACTCTTTGTCCATCCGGTCTGCTCAGAGTCCAAAGTACAGGTAGTTCAACATGAATGGTCCAAGTATGATCAGGACCGCGGCGGCCATGATCAAGACGCCGGGCAGCAGCATACGGACCGCCGCCTCGGCTGCGACCGTTTCCGCTCGTTGTGTTCGTTTCACACGCAGCACGTCTGATTGTGTTCGAAACACTTCCGCCAACGGCGTCCCCAGCTCTTCGCTTTGGATAATCGAACCGACGATGCTGCTGATCTCGTCGTCACTCAAGCGGTTGCGCAGGTTGTCGAACGCTTCGCGCCGTGTCTTGCCCATATTCATGTCGGTCAAGACACGGCCGAATTCAGCAGCAATCGCATGCCCTTCAAATTCATGGACACTTTGTTGCAGTGCGTCAAGAAAACTTGCACCCGCTTCCATCAACAACGTCATCAGGTCGAGGAAATAGGGCATGCGGCGTTTGATCAGGACCAAACGTCGCTGCGCGGCCTGAGCAAGTCGCCGGCGTAGGAACCAGACGGTGAGCACGGACCAGAGCAATGCCAGCGCGATCCCTGGAACTCCGCTGTAACGCATCGCAAGATACAGGTAGACGGGGAATAAGAAGAGTGCAATGAGTTGCATGCGGCCAAGGTATTCTTCGGCGAGCCAAAACTTGGACAGGCCAGCGGCACGCACCTGGCGTTGAATCTCGGGGAGTCGAGCTGGCAGGATCGCTCGATTCAGTTTGGCAAGGCCCTGGATCACGACTTGAAACAGTCGATAGAGGACATCTGATTTTCGCAGTGCATTGATGCGGCTGACGTCGTAACGCCACTCATCGTCTTGTTGGAGGTCTCCCGCGCGGAGCGTCAACAACAGCCAGTAGGTACCAACGCCCGTTGCCGCCCCGGTCGTCAGGCAAGGGATCCACATGAACACCTCGCTCGAGGCAAAGAGCGGTTGTGCCATGGCAGGAATATCAAAAATCGGCATTGAGAATCCTGGCTGCCCAAAAATAGGCTACGAGATTAAAAAGCGCTGCGGCCGAAAGAACGATCTGACCAAGTGTGGTGACGAAAAGCAAGCGTGAGTTGACGGGGTCGACAAAGAAGTAGACGATCAGGATCAGTAATGGCACAATCGCCATGTAGACGGCTGACTTACGCGCTTGGGCCGTTTCCGATTGCATCTTACGTTCCAATCGCTGCATTTCCAGGACCGATCGCGATATTCGTTCGACCGTGTCGTTCAATCGTCCACCACTCTCGCGGCTGGCGAGCAACGCAGCTGCGAACAATGCAAAATTCTCACTGCGCAACCGCTCCTTCGCTTCGCGCAGCGTTCGTTCCATCGGCTTGCCCATCTTGTATTCGCCGATAATCTGTGAAAACTCCTGTTGGATCGGCTTGGGACATTCCATGGCCAACAGGTCGAGTGCCTGGGCCAAGGATAATCCAGCGCGAATGCTGGCGGAAAACATCACCATGGCATCGGCTAGTTGGTCTTCGATCTTTTCCCGCCGTTTGATGGCCATGCGCCGTATCATTAGCCAAGGGCCGGCACCCAAAAAAAGGACGACGCAGAATGCCAATACGGCACCGTCGGTCACCAACCAGACGGCGAAGAATGCGGCGAGCAGGATGCCAAGGCAAACGTGGATCCAGGCGCGCAGTCGTTTGGGCTTGATGCGCAGCGAGCGCAAACGATCCTCAAAGTCATGTTCGACTCGATCCAAAATATCAGCAAACCCCCGGCCGCCGACCAGCGCCGCGATCGTTACGCAGACACCGGTGATGGCACAAAGGATCAATATTTCCGTTTCCATGCCTTGCCTCTCATCCTGGACAGACGTTGCAAGCGAGCCCACAGAGCGACTCACACGCAGCACTCACGAACTTGCCAGTCCAATCGCTTACCACGACTCGTGTCGCCAGTCGATTCGGCGCGGCGTACTGAAAGCCTCGTCGTGATTCCAGTTGTTTTTGGTTCGTTGTATTCGTTCGTGCCGCTCACCGCGCGGAGTGCGGTGCCACACTAACCCAATCGCCATACAGGAACTCGAGGTCGAGTAGTTTCTTCTCGACCAGCACATCGGTAAACGAAGGCAAATACCCGGTCGGTTGCAAATCGACGTTGCGACGGTTGAAAATATCGGTCACTTTGACGTCGTAGGTGGTTGGGTCGATACCGGTCACCTCGGAAATCTGGCTTACGACGCGGCGACCGTTGGGAAGCCGGTCGATATGCACAATCACGTCAATGGCCGATGCGATCTGGCGGTGCAGCGAGCTGATCGGAAGGTCGGCGCCCATCAGCATTAGCAGTTCCAGCCGCTCGATCACTTCCAACGAGCTATTGGCATGCACGGTGGTCATCGAGCCATCGTGGCCGGTGTTCATGGCCTGAACCATATCCAAGGCTTCCACCCCACGGCATTCGCCGACGATAATCCGATCGGGCCGCATCCGCAGCGCGTTCTTCACCAGATCCCGAATCGTATACTCACCAACTCCCTCCACATTCGGCGGCTTGCTCTCCAAGCAGACGACATGCTCCTGGTGCAACTGCAACTCGGACGTATCCTCGATCGTAACAATTCGTTCCTTGTTCGGTATAAAGCTGCTCAACACGTTCAGCATGGTCGTTTTTCCCGAGCCAGTGCCGCCGCTGATAAGGACGTTTCGCCGGTCGACCACGCAGGCACGCACAAACGAAGCTGCCGCGCCGGTGATCGTGTCGATATCAATCATGTCATCCATCACCAGGCGGTCCAACGGAAACTTTCGGACCGTCAAGCAAGGTCCGAAAACGGCCAATGGCGGGATGATGGCGTTCACGCGTGAGCCGTCGGGCAGTCGAGCATCGACCAACGGCTGGCTCTTGTCGATGCGACGACCAACTTGTGCCACGATTCGTTCGATGATCGACTCGGTAACTTTTTCCGAGATGAATCGGCGGCCCGATTTTTCGATCACGCCGTCCCGTTCCACGTAAATCTGGTCGCTGCGAACGACCATGATTTCGCTGATGGTCGGCGCACGCAGCAGATCTTGCAGCGGTCCGAATCCGAAGACGATATCCTTGAGATCCTTCTTGAGCATTCGCAGGACGACGTACTTACGAAGCTCCTTGTGGAAATGAGGACGGATCAACTGGAAGACTTCCGCAAAGCGTTCGTCGACCTGGTGTATCTTGGCCGAGACATCGGGAAGGTCGTCCAGTTCGAGTCGTTCGCGGATGAACTGCAACAGTCCATGCAGTTCCGTTTCTCGCTCGGGGACCAGGGTGGCCGGGATATCGAACTCGTTGGAAGTGAGCGATGCCAGATCGAACACTTCGTCCTTGTCCGTTTCCATGATCAGCCGATTGATGGTGTGATCGTGAAATGCCAGCCCGGTGATCTCCTCGAGCATCGCTTCGTTCGAGTCGCCAAAGACATCCAGTTCGTTACAAACGTCCTCGATGTTGTTCTCCAATGCCAGGATGCTATCGGTTTGGTCGCGACCCGCCATCTCCATGTCATAAAGGTCCAACCGTTCCAGCAACGCCTGATGGATTGTCAGTTCGAGGTCGGCGATTACCGAGCGCAGGTGAGCTTCGAGTTCGCTGCGCGTGACCGCGACGGTTTCTTCCGTTTCAAAGCTAAGCGTGAATGGCCAGATCCGCACCTTGATGGCGGGTGAAAAACGCACCACGCTACCGCCCATGACTTCGTCTTCGCCGACAAGGCAGCTGTTGGCGCCAAGGTTCTCCAGTTCCAATTCGCCGTCAATGCGTCGCACGACCGCATGATGCCGCGAAACCAACGGGCTGCGCAGCACCACGCCGTTGCTTGGGTCGCGGCCGATATGGACCTCGTCCGCATCGACTTCCACCATCGCTCGGCGACTTTCGTTGACTTTGTTGAACCAGATCTTCATGGTCGACCGTTTCGAATGTGAATACTCTCGACACGTTATGCTGAGAAGCGTGACGCGCCGTCAGTCTTGTTGTTTTCGCGGATGTAACGCCACGGCGATGCTACGATTGCCTCCGGTCGTGAGTTCCAGCAACCTGAGTGCCTTTGGTTCCAGTTTGCCTCCGTCAACGCGCGCGACAATTCCGACCTGCCGCTCCTCCGCGCGACCCGAGTTGTAGCCACGTGCCACGTTGACATCGCCCAATCGTGTTCCCAAAGCGGCGATCGTAAATGGACCGAGCGTCTCCGCCTCGCCCGTCGCGACCGGCCCACCGCTGGCGCCAGCGTGAGGGAACACAAAGGTCAATTGATCACCGGGGTTCACCAATTTGGGGACAAAAGCGCGGCTGTCTACCGTGACCCAAATGAGCCGTTCGTCGTCCTTCAGGTTGATGGTGAGTGCCGGTGTCCGATAGTCTTCGCGATGAACCAAATCGCCACTTTCATAGTCTCGCGTCGCTTTGATCCCGGCGACCGTCGGTTTGTCGCGATAAAGATATACATATTTCTTGAGCTTGTCGGCGTACCGCTTTGGCACAGGTACCTTTTCAAAATGCGCATCGAGCAGCGTCTCGCCAAGTCGGATCTTCACGCCGTCGCGAATCCCAAGTAGTTCGACGACCTGGAATTCCGAGGCCTTTTTCTCGAGGTAAATCCAGTTAAAGATGACGGCCGCTCCACCCAAGAGTAGCGCCACAATTAGGCCGGGAACCGCTTTCATAAGTTCAATTCTCCGAATTCCGCGCCGCCGAAGTTATCGTAAGTATGCCGTTCGTCGAGCTGTCCGAGACGCCGTGTTCTCGTTCGCTGTTGTCTGCGATCTGGATGTCACAGACGGTTACACTCGATCGCTCAAAGCGAGCATGCCAAAGGGCCCCCATTTGTCGCCAAGGTCGCGTCCGCCGCCAACCGAGTTGGACGAGCGAGCGATCATAAAATGGCATCGCGGTTGCCGCTGTTCCTGCGCCTGAAAAACCAATCAACATTCCACCACCGCTACCTCGGACCGACATCGTGCGCCGACACCCGGGTGGGATGGGTAACGCAGTATCCAGGTCGGAATCGACCCTCTTCCCAATCCCGGAACAGGTGAAAAGTGTCCAGCGCTCCGGCAATCGAGCTGTTTTGGTTGCGGCAGCCGCTGGCTCCGTGGCTGCTGTCGCCGTTGTGCCAGACTTGGCGGAAGCTGGCTGGCGCAGCCCTATTCCCCATGATAACACAGACGTGCCATGTTGGCTTGTCACCGCCGCTGGTTCGGTCGAGGTGTCGCAAGCCATTCGCAGGGCGACAACCGTTATAACCGGACCAGCACTCTGCACGATGCGCCAATCCTTGCCTTGTTCGACAGGTTGGAATTGTTCCAGCCGGCGCAACAAACTCTCGCTTGCTGGGATCCTCTGCGCGGGGTGTTGGCTGGCCGTCGTCGCAATCGCTCGGCAACGGGCGCGTAAATGAGCCAAGGCTGCCGCCTCATTCCCTTCGATGACCGTGCGGTCCATCGCCACCGGCAAGTCGCCGAACGCGAGCAGATGTGGCAATTGGGGATTGGCAAAACCACGTAGGTCATTATCCATCGTCTGTTGCTCGACCGCAACGACCGGTGGATCACCATGCCACCATTGCAAGACTTGTTTGCCGAACGTGAGGCCCAATATGACGATGGCCCCGGTCGCCAGTAGATTGCCCGACCATGTTGCGATGCGTCGGGCCAGGGAGGTCGTTGGTGCGGGACCGTTCACGCCTGTTCCTTTTGGAGTGAAATGCATCGAGTGGCGGGCTGTTCCGTGGTGTTCGCGCGGTGATGCTACCATGGTTCAGGGCACGTGTGGGACGGCCGCGAAACGTAATACTGACACCGATGGCGTATTGCCGTTCGTTCTACCGGGGGCCGCTTGACTACTCACTTGCCGAAATCCGTCGGAAGTAGGCTTTCATGGCGTTTTCACGTGCGTCCAAAGTCCTTGAGTCTTGGCGCAACACGCGAATCTTTCCGTCCAGATCTTGGATCAAGAGCAATTGTGCAAGCCGATTTTGGATCCAAAGTCGGCGTTGGGGTGTCGGGGGGGGCACGTCAACCAGTTCGTTGCGGAGGTTCTCGATCTCTTGTTTGACCGCTTCGTACATTCCCAGGTAAGCATTTGTCATACGGCGTGGTAACAAGCTGATCTCGCCCAGCACGACTTGGCCATCCGGATCGATGCGGTCAACCTTCGGCCGCACGGAGCGATCGTAGACGATGGCCGGGTCGGTTTCGCCATAGTTCGGTGCGATTCGTGGATAGAAGTGAGGATAGCCACCGTGATAGATTCTCCAATCCTCGTCCCGCTCCAGTACGGACAGGGCGGCATAATGGGGTATGCGCAACAAATCGAGAATCGACCTTACGTATGCTTCGGGCAGATTGGGGTCTGTTTGTGGCAACTCGTACAACACCAAGCTGCGGCGGTAGTTATTCGAGAACTCCATCTGTGCATTCTGCCACTGGCGGGTCAGCATACGGTCTGCAATCCGCCCGCTCCGGTAGCTTCCCATCGTGGCAAGCAGATCGTAGGGACGCGTGATATTGCTGGTGCCAATAACCGCTCCAACTCCTTGATCGAGTACGGGGCGCACAACGAACTGACGCGGCGGCTCGCCCAATTGCAGAACGGGACCGCGCACAACAGGATGTTCGATATTCGGATGATTCAAGGCGCCGATTTGCGCGTCCCCCTGAACTCCCATGCCGGCGCTGGCCGGCCATACGCTGGTCGGCGGCCGCGGCTCGTTGCTGCCCGATCGAGGCCACCGCGATCGCCATACGGCATCGCGCGCAACCACCTCGCCTCGCAAACGCCAACTGGTGATATTCGAATAGTTGACGATCAACGCCATTACCATCAGCAGCACCGGCAGCCACAGGACCAGTTCCAACGGTGCCAGAGCGCAGCGTTTGCGTTGCTGCCGGCAGGTCGTTTGATATTGCCGAGATGCAATCGATCGAGTTGTCAGTGGTGGCCGGAACACGAGTCGGCTTCCTGTTGTCTGTGATTGTTGTGGCAAGAGGGCAATGAAGTCATGAAACAGCCGATGTAACCGTTCGCGAGAATGAGGACGCGCACCGCGTATTCAGGAACGAGACCGCTAATCAATGCTATAACCGCTAATGAAAAAGGCCCTCCATGAATGGCCGCTTTGTTGCGACCGAATCAAGACGTGGTTTCTTTCTGCTGCGGGCATTCGCCTTTCAAACTGGGCAATACTCCCTCGGTCGCCGTAACCTATCGGTTGTGATATGAACGGTGTGAAGGGTTACCTAATGGTGGTTAATCCAGCGAATGTCGTTAGTATCGAGACCGCCAAGTTGAGGGAGATCTACCTCAAAATCATCATAAATATAGGGATTGGAACTGAGGATAAAGTGAAGCTGTTCCGCCGTGGCGGGGGTCAACTGCGCAGACCAATTCTGATTGAACAACGACCAGGCGCCGCCATACCAACTGCTGGACTGGTATCCGACGCGCCACCACGATTCGCCTGGCGGAGTCGGTTCGACCGGATCAGGGCTCGGAAACGGATTGGAATAGCCCGGAATACCGCCGCCCGAAGGGCCGGATGGATTGTCGTTGCGATCGGTGTGGTGGTGCCAGACTAGACGTGGTTGGGGAACAAACAGCGAGATCTCGGCGAAAGCTGTGGTGTCGCTTTCGATCGGATTCTGAAAAACACCTGGCATGACGTCGCCTCGTTTGGGGCGATAGACCACACCAACGAACATATAGTCTTCTTCCAATTCCACGGTGTCCGGCTGACGCGATCGCAGCACATGCGGCATGTTGCTTGCGGCGTATTCCCGGTCCAACAAGCTATCGAGTTCGCCACGGGTGAAAATACGCCACAAGTTGCTGAACTGGCTCATCTTGCCGTAGCGATCGAAGTGGACCAAGACCGCATTGTTCCACTGATGGAGATACGATTGAGCAAGTCGGTCGCGATTCGCCTTTGCACGGTCAAAATAGTTGCGCATATTCAACTCGGAACTGCCCACCGGGTTGACCACCGGCAGTGTGCTACGCAACATCTCGCTCGTGCCACCAACCGGATCGCTGAACGTATGCCAAAGGCATGCGCGCAATTGGACCGGTCGGGGCCAAGCCTGGCCGTGCCGCCGCGCGGTTTCGTCAACGGCCGTTTGCACCATATAGGGTGTTGTCTCGACCAATGCGACTTGAAATTGGGGGATCAACTGTTCGGCCAAGATCGACTCGAATACCGGCAGCATCAGATCCGATCCGGCCGCCGCCCATTGGCTAAACGTATAGATCATCTCACGATCCCCATCCACTTCGCGCATGGGCGGGATTTTTTCATCGATGGCGATGCCCAAGTCAGCAAACTTGTAGAACTCGGAAGGCGTAAACATGAACTGCCCTATTCGTTCCCAGTTGTCGAGCATCTCCGGTGTCAGACTCTCGGCACGCCGTGCCCTTGCCTCACGCATAAACGCGGTCAACGCGAAGACTTCCGACAGCAGATGGTTGGTGAATGTCAAGCTGTTCATATTCCGCGCCAACACGACGCCGCCAGAATAGGTCGCTGCATCCGCTGCATTCTGCATCTTGATCTTTTGGTCCACTTGCTGGCCGGTGTTCATGACCATCCCAAGCAAAATGACTAGCGCCAACAAGGTGAACACGCCCACGATGCTGATCGTGCCACGCTGGTCACGGTGCAGACGCACCGGTAACGCAACCGCCGTGCCGCGAGCGTCGCGAGCGAGTGTGATGAGTCTTCGCATCATTGTTGGGGTATCTTTCCTGCGAGCCGTGGGAGCTGCATTGACGACGCAGTGTGGCACGGCACTCCGTGCCGTGAAATGTTTTTATTGAGTATCTTTCTTTCAAGGTATTGGTAATGCTATTAGGAGCTGTTTTAACGACGCGGAGCGTCGTTCCACACTGCGTCGGTCACCATGGCAATGGCTGGGCGTAGGTTGTCGGGTAGCGGGGATCACCTGTCGGTATTGTCGGAGTTGGTTTTTGGCCCTCGTTGCCCATCCGAGTGATGGCGGTCAGTGTGCGGGCAAAAACACCATTTTCATTGCGAATCTGATCCGCAATCTCGTTATCGGCGGCCGAGCCGCGTGAACGTCTGGCCAACAGACGCCCGGGGCCGGGGAGCAACGCGTATTGGTGCGTTACCTTGACGTAAACTTGATCCTGCCAGCCGATCTCAAACGGGGCCAAATAGGGTTCGGGATACAAGGGTGGATCGCCTCCGGAAATTGGGTCGCCACAATGGTGTACCTCGATTTCAACCGTTGTATTGGCCAAGGCATAGGCCAGCTTGTTGCGCAGGCGAGCTGGAATGCGACCGTTGGTGAGCGATCCTGGCGCCATGGCACGATAAACGCGCAGGATCGACGGCAAAGCGGCGTTACTAGGATGCAGGTCCAAGACGCCCGTGTTCGCGGAGGGACAGATTGGCATGCTTGCGATCGCGGCGGCCAAGTGAATTCGATTGAACTTGTCACCATGAGCTGGAACGCGATAGACGACGTACGTTCGCCCATTCGCTTCGTAGGAGCGGAGCGGTAACAGCGAGGAAGTCGCTGTCCAGTTTTCGCGCAGCGAGTCGGTGCCAAGATTGGCCGGGTACCAGACGATGGCCGACCGGGCGGCCGCGTAAGCCGCATACTCGACCGATATCCGCGCCATGGTAATCAAGGCCAACTGGACGATGAACATCATGATGAACATAAAGATCGGTAGTGTCAGAACGAAGCTCAAGCTCTGTACCGCGCCGCGTTGATCGCGGTGCAATTGCTTGAGGTACGCCAGCTGCAAACGGGCGTTGCTCAAACGCAGCACGATCGCCTGGCAGAGCAACAGGCCAACGATCGCCACTAGATAGGGCGCACAGGCGAGCAGCGTTTCTCGATGCATTCGACACCCTCGTTCTTGGTCAAGCCCCAGTTTGCGTGAGTGAGTCTGTTGTGCGGAGTTGGTCGAGCCGCCCGAGCTGCGGCAGTTTGAGGTTGAGAGTAAATTTGGGATGTAAGATATATGATTAAGAAAGTCGATTGAGGTGGTACCCTCAAACCAGGCTAAAACGGACGATCGCCACGGCGATCCATGCGGCCGGTGACAGGAACAACCGAACTTGTAACGGTGCACGCTCCTGGTCGGTTAGCGGCAGCCAGGACCGGGCGGTCACCACGGACTTGATTCGACGGCCGAAGCGTCCGAGCATCTGAAAAAAACCTACTTGCCAAACCAACGTGACCAGGGCAAAGCAACCACCAAGAACAAATGTCCAAAGCATGACTTCAAGTCCCTGCGCGGCGCCCAGGAAGGCACCGATCATCGCCACCAGTTTGACATCCCCACCTCCCAATCCGCCGGGGAAGAAGACATAGCAAACCAACATGATCACCCCGCAGGCCAGAAAGCCACTCAGAGCCGACCAGATGTCCGGGATACCCAGCCGATGGACATCGGACAACGTGCCTTGTATAACATCCCGGCCAGCGAATGTTGCCGCAGTGCTGATAAGCAACGCGATCACAATGCCGGGGTAAACGGTCCAGTTGTAGATTGTATGTGAGCGCACGTCGGTTACTGCTGCAACCGACATGATGGCTAACAAGCATACGGTCGAAAACATGGCAAGGATGCTTTTCGCCTAAGTGGCCGCGTCCTGAGCCCCTGTTTCCAGAGAATCCATGCCTTGATTCCAGAATTGCTTGATGCGCGGCCATCCAAACTTGATGACGAAGATCAAGATCGGCAGGGCAATCGCCGCGATGATCAGAACGGTCTCGATGCTCACCGCACCCTTCTCATCGCGATGAACCCTCTTCAATAGGTTCCAGAGCTGCATTTCACTATTCCGATTTCTGAAGTTCCGATTTGAGAGCCAGAACGGGCCTGCGGCCCGTTCCAACAGCACGCTCGTTTTCGCCATTGGTTGCCAACCCCCATTGGTTGCCAACTGATGCCGGGCGAAGGAAAAGTTTGTCGGCCCCAATGTATCAAAAAGGGGTATCAATCGCAGGTACCAAACGGGCGTATCAAACACATGCCTCTATAGAAACGGCCACGAGACGAGTACGGCAGTCATTTCATATACCAGGTTCATGATTCGCGGAGCGGCCCAGAGCACAAACGCTGCCATGGGCAGGATGACCCCCGTCGCCAGGACAAAATCAAGTGATGCGGCACCCTCGCGGCGGCACGCTCGCGCCGTTGTGGCAGGCCGCCTGCGACAGTCGTCGATTGAGGAGTTCAAATCGCAAGTCCTATCTACCAAATGCCTTCCGCGATCAATACCTTGATTCTAATAGATATCTTCAATCCGTCAAACGTTCATCGGCGTCGTTGACGACGACGCGGGCTCTTGACGGCGTAGGAAAACGCGAACAACCCCTCCTTTCGGCGTGGCAAACTCGCTTGGTCGAGCGTTCGAGCGAGCAGCAAGACAGGGCCGCAAGACATCGCTGCGAGGCAGGCCCGTTCTACGGTTGTTTCCAGAGCGCGTGGCTGTGATGGATCAGGTCGTCCATGCCTTGTTCGTACGGTTCCGACGCGAATGTGGGCCGAGTTCCGGTGGCGTCGAGGCTGGCGATCAGCTTTCCTTCCGGGTCCTTGCCTTGCAAGTGACTTGTGAACAGATCGTGCAATTCGTATTGATCATCGCCATCGAGTCCGTGGACTTCGGTAATGCGAGTAACTTTGCGCGAGCCATCTTCGACGAATCGTGACAATTGCACGATCAGATGGATGGCCGACGCGACTTGGGCGCGGGCGACGTAGATAGGGATCTGCACGTCGGACATCAGGGAGAGTGTCTCCAGGCGGATCACGGCATCACGCGCCGAATTGGCGTGGACGGTTGACAGGCTGCCTGAATGACCGCTGAGCATCGATTGGACCATGTCCAATGCTTCACCGCCACGCACTTCGCCGACAATGATCCTGTCCGGTCGCATGCGCAGTGAGGAGACGAATAGGTCACGAATCGTCAGTGCCCCCTCACCACGCTCATTGCCACGTTGGACTTCCAGGTAGATACAGTGCTCCTGTTTCAACTTGATCTCCGACGTATCTTCGATCACCACGATCCGTTCGCCTTCCGGGACGGCGAGCGAAACGGCGCCAAGTAGCGACGTTTTGCCGGTTCCGGTACCTCCGGAAATAATGGTGTTCTTGTGCAGACGCACACAGATTTCGAGGAACTCGCGCGCGGCTGGCGAGAGACTGCCGAAAGCGATCAGGTCGTCAAGCGTGAGGCCGCCGTGGTGGAATTTACGGATCGTCAGGCATGTGCCGCGCCGCGCGCCGGGCGGGCTAATGGCATGCACGCGTGAGCCGTCAGGCAGGCGTGCATCGAGGATCGGATTCTTTTCGTCGATTTCGCGGCCGACCCATTGTGCCACGTTACGCACGGCCGAGAGCAGTGCGTCTTCGCTGGCGAAACGCGCATCGGTTGTTTCGAGCTGGCCGCCGCGCTCAATATAGATCTCGTCGAATCGGTTGACCATGATTTCGGAAACCGATTCGTCTTGCAAGAAGAATCCGATCGGGCTCAGGAAGTAGCTGACGCTGCTTTGGAAAATCGCTTCGCGCGACATGGGGCCCTACAATTCGTTTGCGAGAAGAAAAATCGTCCGCTGGCCAGTAAAGGTGACCTTGCCAGTGGGCGTGCCCCCGCTGTGGAGATCACAACGAGGCAACCACAACGTGGATCGACGCCAATTGCTCCTGGAAATTGCGAATAGGAGCCACTTCCAGTATCTTTGGGATCCCGTGTGCCGTCAAGTTCCACGCGGCGCGGCCGGTTGACGTGTCGGTGGAATGGTTCGTAGGATCAGGCGTGGTGAGTGTGGTGCGGCGTTGGCGCGGGATGTGCATATTTGGGCAAGGTGGGCTCGAAATTCGGTTGGTGTTGCCGCAACCGCGCTAACGGCGAGTACGAAGAACTATCCTGCCACGCCAGCAATCACCGCACGGAGTGCGGTGGCACACTGCGCCGGCAATCACCGCACGGAGTGCGGTGGCACACTGCGTCGGCAATCACCGCACGGAGTGCGGTGGCACACTGCGTCAGCAGGCAATGGGCTTGCCGTTCTGCCTTGTTAGAATCACGCGACCTGAGATTCACCATGCAATATCGACGATTTGGACGCACCGAGCTACAGATGCCGGTATTCTCGTGTGGCGGGATGCGTTACCAACACAAGTGGCAAGACGTTCCGCTCGAAGAGGTGCCTGCCAAGAATCAGGCCAATCTTGAGGCGACGATTCGTCGTGCGGTCGAGTTGGGTATCAACCACATCGAGACGGCGCGCGGTTATGGTTCGAGCGAGCGGCAATTGGGGTTGGTGTTGCCGACGTTGCCACGTGATCAGATCATCGTCCAGACGAAGATCCAGCCGACCGAAGACGCGGCCGAGTTTGTGGGGCACTTCGAGGAGTCCCTTGCGCGCCTGCGACTGGATTATGTCGACTTGCTTGGCATTCATGGCGTGAACAATCACCGTGAACTATGGCATACGGTTCGCGATGGAGGGTGTTTGACCGCGGCACGTGAATTACAGAAGCAAGGGAAAGTGCGCCATGTCGGGTTTTCAACACACGGTTCTCCTGATGTAGTGGAAGCGGCGGTACGGTGGGATGGCGATGGTGGTTTCGATTACGTTAACTTGCATTGGTATTACATCTATCAGCGCAATTGGGCTGCGATCCAGGCGGCTGCGCAGCGCGACATGGGCGTATTCATTATCAGCCCGTCAGAAAAGGGCGGTATGTTGTTCCGGCCGCCGGAAAAGATGGTCGAGCTTTGTAAGCCGCTGCATCCGCTGGTTTTCAATTGCCTGTTTTGCCTGTCCCATCCGGAGGTCCACACACTGAGTATCGGGGCGTCCAAGCCGAGTGAATTTGATTTGCAATTGACGACACTTGACTTGTTGGATCGCGCCACTGAATTGCTCCCACCGATTGACCAGCGGTTGAGCGCGGCAATGGCCGATGCGGTTGGCCAGGATGTGGCGGAGCGTTATGCGGAAGGGTTGCCGCACTGGGACGAAATACCCGGATTGCCGAATATCGCCATGGTGCTTTGGCTTCGCAATCTGGCGCTCGGATGGGATTTGGTTGATTACGCGAAGATGCGCTATAACTTGCTGGGCAGTGGCGGTACTTGGTTTGCCGGCCTGCACGCTCGTTACGCCGGTGACTTTGACATTACCAGCAGTATCGCTCGATCACCGTTCGCCCAACAGATCCCGGACTGGTTGGCCGAAGCCCAAACGTTGCTCTATGCGGCACCGGAGAAACGAGTCAGTCAAAGCTGAGTCCACCATCTTCCGACTCAGCGGACCGGCCAGTTCGCCCTTTGCTTCGTTCTGCGGTCATTGAACAGGCGACGATTTCGGGCCGTTGGGAGCAGCCGGCGGCGCGAGCACACTCCGGCAGAGGGTAGCAAGCCGCGGTTCAACCCGTTAAGGATCTGAGGGCATCTCAGAATTGCGGAATTTCGTTGTATTAGTGGGGTAGATAGAGTCTAATTTCTTGAGCTGAGCGGGTGCGCGTTGTTTGGCTCGGCGAACGTCCCGGTTGTAGCGGTGTGACCCGGATAGTCTTGTTCTGTTTTGATTTCAATTTGTGGCACCGTGTTCTGATGCCGAGGAGGGCATTCATTATGTCGAAGATGCAGAATCGACGTGGCGATCATGGGGTTACGACTTCGGAGCAATCGCTTAGGAAAAACCGGCGCGAATTCCTCAAAACGGCAGCGACGGTCGGTGTGGCTGCGGCTTCGGTAAGCGTGTTGGGGCAGCTGCCGGCAAACGCGAGCGAGAAGAAAGCCGTCGATTCCGAGACCTTGGTGGCTCAGCTCTACAAAACACTGGATGACAAACAGAAGAAGGCATGCACGTTTGCGTTTGATGATCCACTGCGATCGCGAGTCGACGCGAATTGGCAGATCACGAAGCCTCGGATTGGGACCGATTTCACGCGTGACCAGCAGGCCTTGATCCGAGAGATCTTCAGTCAGTTGCACAGCGAAGCGTATCGTGACACCGTGTGGAAACAGGTTGAGCACGACGGCGGTTTCGGCAAATGCAGCGTGGCGATTTTTGGGGATCCTGCAAGTGGGAAGTGCGAGTTCGTCTTGACTGGGCGGCATGTGACACGACGTTGCGATGGTGGCAGTGTCGAAGGTACGGCATTCGGTGGTCCGATCTTTTACGGGCATGCCGCCGAGAGTTTCAAGGAGGCGGCGGATCACCCGGGCAACGTCTATTGGTATCAGGCGAAACGTGCGAACGAACTGTTTCAGGCGCTCGACGGCAAGCAGCGAGACGTTGCGTTGCGCGAAACGCCGCGCAAGGAGAAGGGCAACGACACGGTGAAGTTTGCGGAGAAGCCATCGGATTTGGCCGGTTTGGCGGTCGCGGAGATGTCGGCGGACCACAAGGAACTCGCGCGAAAAGTGATGCATGACGTGTTGGCGCCGTTTAGGGAAGCGGATCGGATCGAATCGATGAAACTGGTCGAGAAGAATGGTATCGATGCGCTGCACTTCTCCTATTACAAGAACCACGACATCGGCGATGATGGAATTTGGGATGTTTGGCAAGTTGAAGGGCCGGCGATGGTCTGGTTCTTCCGCGGAGCACCGCATGTCCATACATGGGTGCACATTCGCGAATCGGCGTGACCCGCTCCGAAATCGCCAGCAGCTTGGCCGGCCCGCATGCCCATCACCGCGCGTTGGAGCACGTCCAGCCCATTTCCCGGTCGTCGCGGACGACCGGGCGGCTGGAAAGTGGCCGTTTTCGGCCCGTTGCAGTCCCGGGGGGTGGGGCGGTATAATCGAGTGAGATTTGTAGATCGATCCCGCCAAGACAAAACGTGTGTTTCCGGTTCCTCGCCTGTACCCTGCCTGTTGCTGCGGCTTCTTATGCGGCTCCCAGAATGATCCATTGGTTCTGCAGCGGTTTCTTGCGAGTTTTCCCGGGAGGTGGGTGCGAGCACAGCTTTTGCGCGGTGTTGTTCGTTTGTGTTGACCGTAATTCAGTGAATCGTCGTCCGGCGGCGGAACGGTTTGCGGTGTTGTTGGGCAATCGTGTTGCCTGGCACCGGGAGCGTTTTCACGTCGAAGGCATCACGTTCGTACCATTTGCATCAACTTAAGGATAGAGACTATGTCAAAGACAACTCGCCGTTCCTTTCTCAAAACCACGGCTGCGATTGGCGCCGGTTACTTTGTGGCGGCTGGTACTCGGCCTGCACTGAGTAACTCGGCGATCGAGACGCCGAATGTCGTGAGTATCGGCGTTGGTGGCAAAGGGGGTAGCGATTCGAGTAACGCTGCGAAATTCGGCAATCACATCGCCATTTGCGACGTCGACCGAAGCACGTTGAAGAACAAGGGAGCGGCCGACGGATTCAAGGACGCCGAGCAATTCACCGACTTCCGCGAGTTGTTCGCGAAGTACGGCAAAGAAATCGACATTGCGACGATCAGCACACCCGACCACATGCACGCGCCGGTAACGCTGGAAGCGATGCGGTTGGGGATCAACTGTTACACGCAGAAACCGCTCACTCGAACGATCTACGAAGCACGTTTGCTGGCGAAAACTGCCGAGGAGGCGGGCATCTGCACGCAGATGGGGAACCAAGGTACGGCGCTCGACTCATCGCGCGAAGCGATCGCTCAGCTACGTTCCGGTGTGCTCGGTACATTGAAGGAAGTCTACATCTGGTCGAACCGTCCCGTTTGGGCGCAAGGGCCGGGGCGCCGCATGACGATGGAGAAGTTCATCGCGCAAGCGCGCAAAGAGAATCCGGATGATGCCGATCGGCTGATTGCGGGTATGACGAGAAAGATCGCGGCCGATTTGGAAAAAGTTGACTGGCCACATTGGTTGGGTGTTGCTCCCAAGCGTGAATACTGGCCCGGTTTGTACCACAGCTTCCAATGGCGCGGCTGGTGGGATTTTGGCAGTGGTGCGTTGGGCGACATGGCCTGCCATCAAGTGACCGTACCGTTCGCGTCATGCGGCCTGCGAGATCCGGTCTCGGTCGTTGCCAAAACGACGGGACACGACTACGACAGTTTCCCGGCGAGCTCGATTATCGAGTTCCAATTTCCCGAAACGTCAGAACGACCGGCGATCCCCGCATGGTGGTATGACCGCAAGGGAAACAAGCCGCCGCAAGAAGTGTTCAGCAAATGGGGCATCGAGAACGTGTCCAACAGCGGTGTGCTGATTGTCGGCGAAAAGGGCGCTTTCTACAGCAGTGATGACTATTGCGGACGTTACGAGCTGAAGGGTGTCAAGAAAGCGGATGTTGACTATGAGAAGGCGGTCAGCAAGGGCAGCAACGACGTGAACAACATGTACGAGTTGTTCCGCGCGGTGGCAGCCGGCGATCCGATGATCTGCCAATCGAACTTCATTAAGCGAGCTGGCCCGTTGACCGAAACCATCTTGTTGGGCAACCTGGCGGTGTGGGCTGCAGCCAAGGGTGGTCCGGACGGCGCGATGGGCGACTGGGGCGAAAAAGTCGAGTGGGATGCGAAGAATCTGAAGGTGACGAATCTCGCATCGCTCAAGACCCCGCATGTGGCGGACTTGATTAAGCCGACCTACCCGGAAGGTTATCGGCTGGACTAGGCTTCGTTTTAAAACTCGATAGAGCCACTCTAACTAGCCGTTTTCTTCTGTGGTGAGAGCCTGGAATGTGCCGACCATAGCAGAACGAGACGTTTTATAACAAAGCCGAGTGTGGTACGCCGCTCCGCGGCGTTTCAGTCGCCGCGCAAGCAGTGACTGAGGCGTGATCGCGGAGCGAGTTGGCGAGTGAAGGTTTTTTGCGGCACGGCAAACCGTGCCGCTACATCGCTTTGCAAGGGATAACAAGTATCATGAGCAGTTCGTTTTGGGTTCGCTGTGCGCTCGTTGTGTTGGCCGTTTCGTTGGTCGGTTGCCCAGGTCCGATCGACAAGAGTGACGAAGGCGGATCTGAAAAGAGCAGTGTCAGCGGCGCGCGAGCTGGCTCTCGGGTCGATACCAAAGAGACGGATGCGGCGCCGGCTCAAGAACCGAAAGCTTTGGTGTCGACGGCAAGTGCCGAAGATGTGGCCGCCGCCCGAAAGGTAATTGACGGGCTGGGCCCTGAGGCGAGTTGCAACATCGTGTCGAATGAAGTGTTGACGCAGATCGTGATCCAAGATGGCTCAAAACTGACCTCGGACGATATCGCTCTTTTTGGTCGTTTGACCGATCTCGAAACGTTGCAGATTCTGAACTTTCGTCAATTGGACGATGCGATGGTAGCCGAGCTCAAGAGCCTCAAAAAACTGAAATCTCTGGCCCTCACGAACTCCGTGATTGGCGATGGAGCGGTCGAGTTGATTGTCGAGTCGTTTCCGAACTTGAAGGTGCTCGACCTTTCGTCCAACACCAACATGACTAACAGTGTATTGAAAGTGATTTGCCAGTTGAGTGATCTGGAACGTTTGGCGTTAGTGCAAAACCGCATCAACGACCTTGGCACCGGCAATTTGGCAAAGCTGAAAAAACTGAAGGTCCTTGATCTGCGTGGCAACATGGAAGCGGGTGATATGACGTTGGAAGTGGTCGGAGTGCTCCCGTCGTTGGTCGTGTTTAAGCATCGCAGTACGACCGTCAGCGATTATGGCATCGAGTGTTTGGCGGCCAGCAAGACGTTGAAATCGATCCTGATGCAAGACTTCAATATCACGGGGCAAGCGGGGCAGTACATCGCGCAAATGGAGAGTCTGCGAGAACTCGAAGTGTTTCGCTGTCAAGGATTCGGATCCGACGGTGTACAAGCGTTCAAGGGCATGAAATTGACGCGTCTGCAGTTGCGCGACCTGCCGGTGGTCGACGATCAAGCGATGGTCGTTTTTGAAGATCTTCCCGAACTGAAAAAACTCTACCTACATGAAAACGATTCGATTAGTGACGAAGGGCTCAAGAACCTGGCGAATCTCAAATCGCTTGAGGTCCTCGATATCTGGGCGATCTCCCAGATGGGTGATGCGACGGTCGACGTAATCGCCACCTTGCCGAACCTCAAACAGCTGACAATCCGAACCACGGCGGTAACCGATGCGGCCGTCGACAATATCTTGGCCATGCCCAAGCTGGAATCACTGACCTTCAAGGAGAATGGGTCGGTTAGTGATGAAGCGCTCAAGAAACTGTCCGGCAAAACGTGGAAGAAACTTGATATCGGCCAGTGAGTTCCCGGGTGCTAATCACACGCGTCTGCTAGGTCCCGACTTATCTGACCGAGTTTGTCCCGGATTAGGTGTCTGGCAGTTTGGCTAATCTGCAGGTTTGACGCCGTTTGGGAATACCCGGGAGTCGGCCTCCTTGGGCGAACCGCTGCTGCAGAATACCCTCTGTCGATTGGGCACGAGGGGGCGCCGGCTGTTCAACAGCCGGTAACGGTTCATCGCGGACGTGACGCTTTTCGGCCCGAGTTTTCGCGCGATTAGCT
>JAJRVM010000305.1 GCA_024277285.1 Planctomycetota bacterium | reverse complement strand
GCCTTTTCATAACTGACATAGAAATTGGCATAGCCCAAAAACAGTTCGTCGAACGTCGGCTGCTCATCGCCGGGCCGCGCATCGTGAAGCAATTCCATAACTCTCGACCATTCTTCCCAGCGACCTGAAAAGACGTACGCGAAGGACAACAGAGCTTGTGCCGAGACATTGTCCGGACTCCGATCGACCGCTACTTCCAAGTTCTCGATCGCACCGTCGATGTCACCTTCATGAAAGCAAATCGAGCCTTGAATCGTGGAGATCCACTGCGGGTCCACTTCAGCCGCTTGCGCAACGTCGACTGTTTCTCGAGCCCCGCTGAACTCGCCGGAAACGCTTTGCCATAATCCTCGCTCGACCAGCAGTCGGTGCGTTTTCTCCAGCGTCTTTTCCGTTTCGCGTTTGGCATTCGCGGCGTCCGATTCACGCTCCAAGGCCACACACGCGGATTTCCTAGCGTCATCGCGAGCCTTCCGCGCTTCCGACGCCGACCAGACACTGGTCACGGTGGCGGCTACCATGGCAAGTGCCACGACGGTCGTGGTGACAATAAGCGTGCGATTGCGGCGTACGAATTTTCGCAGCCGATAGCTCGATGATGGTGGGCACGCGTCGACTGGCAGGTCGTCCAAGAACCGCTCCACGTCGTCGGCAAATGCCGACGGCGTTTCGTACCGCCGGCCACGATCTTTTTCCAACGCCTTCATCACGATCCAATCGAGTTCGCCACGCACCGCCCTCTGCAATTGCTCCGGTGACGAACTTCGATGCTTCGCGATGACTGTCAGTTGCTCGCCGGAACTGCTGAGTCGCGTGCTCGGCTTCGCAGGTTCTTCCTCGCGAATCAGCCGCTGCATCTCGACGTAGCCGACGTTCCGCAAACGCTCCGCCTCAAGTGGTGTTGTCCCGGTGAGCAATTCGTAAAGCAGTACGCCAAGTGAGTAGATATCGCTTCGCGTATCAACATCCAGGCCACTCATCTCTGCCTGTTCCGGACTCATGTACTCTGGTGTCCCAACCATCTGGCCGAACGCCGTGAATAAGGTCTTTTCCGTGAGTCGCTGATTGATCGCCTTGGCAACACCGAAGTCAATCACCTTGATCACCGGCTTCCCGTCGTGCAAAGTGACCAGGATGTTCGAGGGCTTGAGATCACGGTGAATGATCCCTTTCTGGTGAGCATGTTGGACCGCCCGGCAAACCGTCGCAAAGAGACGCAAACATTCGCGTGCGGAAAGCCGATTCTTGTCGCAGTACTGCGTGAGCGGAACGCCTTTGACCAATTCCATGATGAAATAGGGCCGCCCGGCTTCGGTGGTCCCGCCGTCCAGCACGCGCGCAATATTCGGGTGGTCCATCAACGCAAGTGCTTGGCGTTCCGCTTCGAAGCGAGCTACCACCACGTGCGTATCCATCCCCGGCTTGATAATCTTCAGCGCGACCTTGCGACGAACCGGTCGCTCTTGCTCAGCCATGTAGACAACGCCGAAACCGCCTTCACCAATTTTCTGCAGCAGCTTGTAGCGACCAATCTGTTGGCCCGGTGTTTCGTCGACCGTCGGCCGTACAGCGGTGGGGACCGGTTCGGCAACAGATTCGAGAAAAGCACGGTCGCTCATGTGGATCGCCAAGAGTGCCTCAACGCGTTCGCGAAGCGCTTGATCACCGGCACAAACCTGGTCGAGATATGTCGATCGCGCGGTTTCGTCCTCCAATTGCCGAGCAATATGAAAAACCACCTCCTCGTCCAATTGTCGACTGGCCATGCATGGCTCCTTCGCCGGATAATCGAGTCGCCTCATCCCACCCATCCATTATGCGAAATCCAAAGGCGACTACCCCAACTCTTTTTGGCGGAATATCGAATTCCGCAACTGTTTAGCGGATTACCGTGAAAAAAGCGCGCAAAGACCCCTGCCTGCTTGCCAGGCAGGTGAATCAGCTTGGCAGGCTAAACATGGATCACGTAGGATTCGGCGGCCGAGCGCATTGCGTTGTTACACGCCGCCGCCGAGCCGAGGCCGCATCAAAACGCGCGTGCTATTGGCGAACGACAGCTTCATCCACTGCAGACGGCTAAAGTGTTATCGAATCCATGGGTACCGCGACAACGGATACGCGATACCCGGCCTTCGGCTGGCAACCAGTACATCGCGGCACTTCGCCGCAGTGTGAAGCTGTAATCAGTCGGCCATGGAAACACTTCCATCGCCGCACTGACCGCGAAGTGCATTGTTCCGAGTCGGCGCTCAGGGCAGTCGAATATGGGAAACGGCACCTCGCCAAAAACCGCTGCGCCAAGCGCTTTTTCTGCCCTCCATCTTTCTGCCCCCTTCAGCATCTTCCCTGGGGGTCTATCGAGGGTCGCGTCGGGGATGGCATCCTGGCGGCAAGGCGGTAAACTGCAGTGCTTTGTGGGCCCCGTCGCCAAGCGGATCTGTGTGAGGAGTTACCAATGGATCGTGTTCTACTCGGTGAAAGTGGCTTGTCCGTTTCCCCAGTCGCCTTTGGAACCTGGCAACTGAGTTCGCGTTTCTGGGGCGCGCAGTCGAAGGACGACGTTCTTGCCGCACTACGATTCGCCTTCGATCGGGGAGTGAATTTCATCGATACGGCCGACGCGTACGGCGACGGCTACGCGGAGAGTGTCGTTGGCGAGGCGATCAAAGGTTTGCCACGCGAGGAACTGGTAATCTGCACGAAGGTCTTCAATCATTTCAGTCCCGATGGTTCGCGGTACCCGGATCTTTCGCCCGACCACATCGTCGCGCGCTGCGACGCGTCGCTCGGCCGCTTGGGGGTCGAGACGATTGACCTGTACCTACTCCACCTCTTCGACCCTCTGACGCCACTCACCGCGATCGCTGCTGGGTTGGAGAAGCTTCACGACCAGGGCAAGGTCCGTGCGATTGGAGTGAGCAATCATTCGGTCGAACAACTGCGCGCGCAGCGGTGCCTCGGCCCCTACTCGGTTGTTCAGCCGCAGTACAGCCTGATCGATCCGGCGGGCGAGACCGATCTGCTGCCCTACTGCGAGGCCAGCAATATTGGCGTGATGGTCTACTCACCACTCCACAAAGGCCTGCTCACCGGCAAGTATACCGGCACCGAAACGTTCGACGACTTTCGCAGTGCACACCCCGACTTTCAGGGCACTCGGTTCGCCGATCTATGCGGCAATGTTCAGAGCCTCCGGACCATCGCGCAGCGCTACGAACTGACAATCTGCCAGCTCGTCATCGTCGCCACGTTGATGCACCCGGCGATTCACGTGGCCATCTGCGGGACAAAAACCCCAGATCAGATCGTCGAAGCAATTGGCGCCGTGGGCAAGACGATCTCGCGTGAAGACTATTTTGCCGTGCGCAAACTCGTCGGACCTCAGAACGCAAAAATCATCGACGCCAAGGGGCAGCGAAAATAACCGTTTCAGGCCCCGGCGCGCGGCCAACACCTTGCTTCGGTTTATGGGCGAACAGGTGCGAAGCCGTCTGAAAGAGCTAGCGGTCATTCCGTGGAAAGAAGTGATAACGTGAATAGCATGCACGAACGATCTCGACGCGACTTCCTTGTTTCTTCAGCTGGGGCATTGGCGAGCGTAGGCTTGATGACAAGTCGCGCGGCGGAAGGTTCTCATGCCGGTGCGCAAACCGGTTCGCCCGCGGAGTCGTCCGGCCTTGCCGCTCCGCGTTACACCACTCCCGAGCAGTGCCCACGGTTCCGCAAGCCCGAGTTCATTTCGCGACCGCTGCTCAAGGCCTATCCGGACATCGAGTACAATATCCGCCCAGCGGTCCGAGGCGGAACGTTCCCATACACTTTCGCACTCGAAACAGCGCCTCGTGGAATGAAGATCGATCCGGTGACGGGAACCGTCACCTGGATCGCATCCAAGAGCGAGGGCATGCACGCGGTGACGATCAAGGTGCAAGATACCGCTGGCCAAACGGCTACGCAAAGCTATCAACTGAACGTATCGAAAGCCGGGTTCTACTTCGTGGCACCTGACGGCGACGACACGCACTCGGGCTCGATCGCCAAGCCCTGGAGGACCGTCGAACGCGTGGCGATGCCACCAGACGACTTCACGTATCCCGACGGAGCTGTGGTGATTTTTCGAGGAGG
>JAJRVM010000304.1 GCA_024277285.1 Planctomycetota bacterium | reverse complement strand
CGCGATGCCTTTGGGTCGCCGAGGATCGCCAAACAAGTTTCGACCACAATCGACTCCGCACCGTTGCGACGGATAACCCTGCCTACGAGTGCCTCGTAGTCGTCGTTTCCCAGAAACAACGCTCGGTCGGGATCAATAGGCAACGAGCGGATTAGGTGCGGTACAATGCTTGCTGCTTGGGTGCATTGACGTGCGCTCAGAGATTGGGTGATGAAGTAGTGCAACGGTGATGCGTGGCACGACATCAAGGCATCATGATCGCCATACCAGCGAGTGTATTCAGGATAGGGTCCGAGAGAGGCAAAGGCCTGAACCAGCGCGGTGTCGGCTTCCGCCGATTCCATGCGTCCTAATGCTTCCGCAGCCGCTTCGGCGAGGAAGAGATTGGCTGTCTTGGGATCGCTATTCTGGGCAATTGTTTCGGCCAGCATCGGTATCGACTTAATGTCACTGAGGTAGCCCAGCGATCTAGTGACGGCCTGCAGAGTGCGCGGGTTTACTGGCGACAAAGAGTTGAATCGAGCGGCATCGCCTCGATGGCCCTCTTTCCGCCATTCGGGGAGAGGATTGTCTCCTCGATTGGCCATCACGTAATCGCGCAAAGAATTTCGCGCCGCATCACCGCCAATATGCCCCAGGGCCACCGCCGCACGCCGAATGATGTCGCGATCAGAGCTCTGCAACCGCCCAACTAATTCCGATTCGATTTTCTCCCAGTCCGTATCTGCAAACCACTTCTTCCACCGATTTGCCTGCTGCTGTCTCTCGGACTGTGTGGTAAACGCATTGAATGGCTCGGCATAACCAGTCAAGTTCTCTATCGCAATGGCTGCCGCCTGAGCGACCAAAGGTTCTTGGTTTGTCAGTGCCGCAAGAAGCGGCTCAACCGATTCGCGCGAGCCACAGACTGCCAACGTCATGGCAGCCGCGACGCGCACTTCACGACAGCTATCATCCAGGCAATCGGCCAATGCCGGTGCCGCGACTGGGTCGCGGAATATCGACAGTCGCTGCGCGGCAGATATTTTTTGCGAAGTCTCACCGCTGTGCAGTCGCTCGATCAGAGCTGCAACGTCCTGATCGCCATGGCTGTGGGGATCATCTGACTTGCTGTGTCGGTTCAGTCCGGCCACTTCACGGTAGCGGTCCAACTGTAGCTCCATCAGACCGGTAACGGCAGCGTTGTTACCGCGGAATCTGTGAGGCGTTCCCTGTCCCAAAAGTTTTATCGGAGCCGTTTGCAATGCCGAGGCAAGCTGTCCAGCGTGGTCGGGAGCAGATTGTCGTCCCTGATGACATCCCACGCAACTACGTTGCTCGCCGGGACGCACGAAGATCCAGGACATCTCGTTCAGCTCCGACCGTCCTTCTGCGTCGACCATCTGGAGGGAGAGTGGCGTGTCTGCCGGTACTTCGATGTGGAAGGAACCGTCCGGAGCCAGAGGGATCGTGCCCAGTTCCGTCACTTCGCTTCCAGCATGAACGATATAGGAGTGGGATGAGCGTACGGTCAGTCCTTTCGCGGCCAGCACGCGTACGGCACGGACATGCGGCCATCCGGCTGTCGTGTTTTTGGTGAGCCGTGCGTTCTGACAGAATAGGAAACCGGTGGCGTTCACATCGTCGACTGATTCGCTGTCCACCTTTTCCTTCAGCACAGGGGGCCGTGGCCTGGGGCCTAGGAAGACTGGCGAATGTAGCGGTCCATCGGCTGAGCAGAACAGAACCGTAAAGTTAGCTGGCTGGGCCTGCGTATCGAGGATACCGATCTTCTCGTATCGAAGATCCTGAACCGTCTTCTTCTTGTTGCCGTCGGCCACCTCCATGGGAACACTGCGAGCCATTGTGCAAAGCAGCCGCCCATCGGGTAGCGCCGCGACGTCGCCTGCCTCTATTCGGAAGTGTTGCAGCTCATTCTCGCTCGCACCCAAACGTCCCATCGTGATTCCTGAACTAGAGAGAAATGCAACGTGACCATTGGGCATCGGTGCGGGACTGCCGCAATAGTACGCCCGCAGTCGGTTACCGTACTCGGCTCCCGTGTCCATACCAAACTCCGTGTGACCCTCCGTGCCATCAGGGTGAATTGCATGCAAGCGAGTTTCCACTTTCCCTCGATCAAAGAAGTTATCTGATCGGATGAAGAGAATCCGGCCATCGGCCAACACCTCGGGCTCGTTGTCGAAAATGAGAGTGTGCGTCAAGGGACGCAAATCCTGTCCCTTGGCATCCATCACAAAAAGTGCCCGTGCGGGTGGGCTATGGTACTCCTCGTAGGTACCAATGCGAGTTGAGGTGAAGACGATCCGACCATCAGGCAACTCTGCGGGATCTATGTCGTGAAACGGACCGGTGGTCAATTGCTCTGGTTGGCCACCTGAGGACGACAGCCGATAGATATGGAAGAACGGATCACCTTCGCCAGCCATCGAGAACAGGATCGATTTTCCATCGAATGTGACGCTAGGCGATCCGATGCCCCCGTTCCCAGCGTCCAACAGCAGACGCGGAATTACGCCAGGCCGAGCCGGTGTGAGTGCATAGAGTTTGTGTCCAACCTTCATCGGTGAGGGAAGATCGTGTTCGGGAAAGGCACGCGATTTCCTTGGGTTGAATATTGTTACGTGCAGACTGTCCGAGGAGGAGTTTGTCGTGCCATAGGGAAGGTAGAGGCTACAATCGTCGCCCACGAAAACGATGCCGTCAGGCCAAGCGAAGTCTGACGGCGGAGCCTGTTCAACCACAGGAACT
>JAJRVM010000303.1 GCA_024277285.1 Planctomycetota bacterium | reverse complement strand
GAATAGTAGGCTCGTTTCATGCCGCAATCGTACAACGCTGGTGCAAAGATACCAGGTGGTGAGCAGAGCCGGCAACCAGCAACGCTCTCGAAAGGACTCTTGCGTGGTGTCAAATCGGCGAAAATGCTCTCCGCCTATATCGTCAGACGCCGGGCTGGTTCGGCCGTCATGGCAGTTGCGTTCGTTGCCTTGTTGACCATCGTTTGCTCTTCGATCGCGGTACTCCACTTGGAACGAGACGTTCCCAATGCCAATATTACGACTGCCGAGGATGCGCTGTGGTGGTCCGCGGTAACCATCACGACCGTCGGCTTCGGGGACCATTGCCCCGTGTCCGCAGGTAGTAAACTTGTCGCCATCCTGACAATGACCGTGAGTGTTGGCTTGTTCGGGACATTTACCGCGTTCGTCGCCACGTGGTTCATCGAGCCGGGAGAGCAGCAGAAGGACGACGAATTTCAAAGGATGCGCAAGGCACTCGAATCGATTGAAGAGAAACTCAACAGCCTGCAGGACCAAACGGCTCGTTCTGACTCGGTACGTGGGTTGCAGGAGCTAGACGCGGTTGAGGCGGAAGTGATGGCGAGGTGACCAAGCGAGCTAAACGCCTTTTGAAGTCCATGCCCGGCCTTTCAGGCTTCGGGGGTTTTGGTTTGGGCTGGTACCCAGGCCTGCGGCCTGGGCTGTCATGGCGCCGTCCTTTCAGGTCGGCTCCGTGGCGTGAGGGAAACCGCGTCTTGATTCGGCCTCACCAAAGCGACGATGAATGGAAAACCTCACGTTCGACCGACGAAAGATTTAGAGCGCGTTGCTGGTAGCTGACCAGTCGTGCTCCCAGCCGGGACAAGCCCGGCGGAGAGCCCCGTTGTGACCTTTGACCAGTCGTGCTCCCAGCCGGGACAAGCCCGGCGGGATCGTTGGGTTACTTGCTACACAACGGTCGCCGCACAACTCCCCTTGGGCGAGTTACTCGCGAATGAGTTTCAGCAGTTCTTCGCCGGACAATTTACCGCTCATTTCCGCACCTTCGAGCAAGCTGTCGGCCAAGCCACGTTTGCTGGCATGCAACTGTGTGATGCGTTGTTCGATCGTGCCTTGCGTAATGAAGCGGTAGATTGTCACGGGCCGCTGCTGCCCGAGTCGGTGGGCGCGATCGGATGCTTGGTCCTCGACGGCCGGATTCCACCAAGGGTCCATGTGGATCACATAGTCGGCGGCCGTCAGGTTCAAGCCGAGCCCACCCGCTTTCAGGCTGATCAGGAACACGTCGCCTTCGCCCGCCTGAAATGCTTCCACACGTTGTTTGCGTTGCCGCGCCGGCGTACTGCCATCCAAGTACTGATACGTGATGCCCTTACGGTCCAGTTCGTCGCGCAAGATCGCCAGATGGTCGACGAACTGGCTGAACACCAAGACTTTGTGATGGTTATCTAGCAGATCGTCCAGCGTCTTGGAAAACAATGCCAGTTTCGATCCGGCGATCCCACAGTCGGGCAGCACCAGTTGGGGATGGCAGCATGCGCGCCGCAAACGCATGATCTCGGCCAGGATCTGCAGATGCTGCGTGCGGCCGTCGCCCACATTGGCCAGCTTTTCGACCGCTCGTTGTCGCAGTGCTTCATAGAAAGCGGATTCCTCATCGCTCAGTTCGACCTGCAACGTCACTTCGGTGCGTGGCGGCAATTCCGCGAGCACTTGCGACTTGGTACGGCGGAGGATAAACGGTTGAATCAATTTTTTCAGGTGACGCCGCGTCGTGCGACACCCATCGCGTTCGATCGGCACGGCAAAGCGATCTCGAAAACTCTTCAACGAACCGAGTAGCCCCGGGTTAACGAACTCCAGCAGGTTCCACAATTCGCCGAGGTGGTTTTCCACCGGCGTGCCGGTCATGATCATCCGGAAGTCTGCCTCCAGGCCCATTGCCGCCCGCGAGCGCTGCGTGGCAACGTTCTTGATCGCCTGCGCTTCGTCCAGGATAACGGTGTGCCACGGTTGCGAGTGGAGCCGCTCGGCTTCGGTGTGCAACAGTCCGTAGCTGCAGATCACGACATCGCGCGGCCCGAGATCCTTTAGGAGCGCGGCGCGGTCACCGGTCCCAAAGATACGAGCACGAAGCGTTGGCGCAAACCGTTGCGCCTCGCTCAGCCAGTTGAAGGCGACGGAGGTTGGCGCGACCACCAGCGCCGGTCCGCCTGCGGCGCGATGCAACAACAGCGCCAGGGCCTCAATCGTCTTACCGAGTCCCATGTCGTCGGCCAAGCAGCCACCGACGCCCCACGCCGCCAACCGCGTGAGCCACTGAAAGCCCTCGTACTGGTAGTCACGCAATTCGGTTTGCAGTGTGGAGGGAACTGCGGGGCGCGCGTCCGCGGCCTCGCGCATGCAGCGGACCCAATCCTTCCAGTGCTTGTCCGATCTCAGCTTGACCGATTCTCCCAACTCCTCCAACATCGCCGCGCGCACCGGTGGAAATCGCAGTTTGTTCTGATTCGCGCGCCGGTCACCGCAGGCCGCCAAGTCCTCGATGCGTTGGCGTAACTGTTCGGTCAGGGCGAGGAACCGCCCGTCATCCAGCTTCACAAACCGCGTCGGACTGGCGTCGACCAAATCGATCAGCGTCATCATGTCCAAGGACAGAGACGGATCAACTTTCAAGTTCCCTGACGCCGCGAACCAATCACGGTCCTTACGGACATGTACCTGGAATTGAGATGCCGTCGCACGTCCTGCCAAGTTCAAACTGCGGCCTTGGGGCCAATGCAGCACGATGCGGTCCGCAGCCGACAGGTCTTCCAATTCGACCAGCGCTTCGAGAGCCTCGTACGGCGATGGGAAACAAATGGACGCGTCGTCGTCCACGCGTGCCGCGATTTCGGGACATGCGCCGATGGCCTCTTCCCTACGACGGAGCTCTTCGGCCAAATCGCGCCGGGCGGTCTTTGGCTGGCCATCGATGTTGGCCAAGACGTTCCCGCCACCCTGTCCGGGACGGCAAATGGGGCCGACATCGCCAAACGGTCGCACGAAAAAATCGACTCGTAACCCCTCTTGATAAGGGAGCAAGTGGACGTGCGGTCGAGGATCGGCGTCGACGCGTTCGCCGCCGCCCGCCACGCCGCCCGCTTCACCGCCGATTTCCGAGTGCACCGAAACCAATGAAACGACTGGCTGAATCGCCTCGATCACGCGACGGGAAGCCGAGGCGGGCACCTTCAAGGTGCCCCCCAGAATGCGGTTCATTTTCAAGTGCTGGTCGTTGAAGAACACAATCGCCACGCGCTGCGGTCCATCGGTGATCAGTCGATATTCTTCGTCGTCGTGTTTCGGCCTGGGGTCGAGCGACAAGCTGATACGGTCATGGTCTTCTTGAACCACCATCAGTTTCGGCTGTTGTTCGACAATCTCGATGGGATGCTCGCGGTCCCCTTCGGGAAATACATGCGGATGACCGATCAGTGCACGCGCGGCACGCAAATCGTTGTACTCGTAAACCGTCTCGGAATAGCCATAGCCATTTCGTTCGGAAAACACTTCCAACGTCCGGCACAGATCCCGATCCTGGTCAGTAAGAAAGGCGAATTCCGTATCGTTGAACAGTTCGTGAAGTCGTTGCCGCCCGACCTTACGGCCTTTGGTCCAGCCGCGGCCCTTCCGCTTCTGTTGGAACGCGCTCAAATTGATAGATTGGTATTTCGTGTTCAGCTCCCAAATCATCCGCTCGTGGTCCAACGTCGCTTCGACCTCGACTGACTCGCCGCCGGCCAGTTGGGCAATCGCATTGAGTGACCGTTGCCACGCGGGCTCCGGCGCGACCAGGTTGACCAGGCTGACTGTCCCCAACCGGGCGTGCATCTCACGATGTTTTTCGGCATGCGTGGAGGCGGACTCCAACGTCGATCTGCCCGCCAGCCCCGCCGCCTCGGCCGCCAGCCAACCGAGTCCCGTCGCGTGGTAGCTCCTGCTAATTTGAACGAGATTGCCAATGCGCGACGACGAATCGTCGTCGGTCAGCAGCCAGTTCGCATAGTAGCCAGCCAGCAGAGTTTGTAACGGTGCCCGGCAGAGCTCTTTCAGTTGAGCTGCAAATGTCGTGGCCGACGACGGTGTTCGCGTGAAAGTAATCGCGGCGTTGACCACTTCCATTGCCGAAGTATAGTAGCTCTTGCGTGCCTTGGTCGCCGAACTGACAATCGATTGCGCCTCGGCCAGCGCTTCGGCCGAGTTTTTTTTGAAGAGCAGTTGCACGTACAGCAATGCTGGCAAATGCCCGATCGCGGTGAGCTTGCTCCTTTGTTTCCTGCCCGGCATCACGGCGCCGAGACACTTTTCCGCTTGCTCGAAGTCACCACGCAACAGCGCAACGCATCCGGCCACTTCGTGCAGTTTCTTCCCCGTCTGTTGGTCAAGCCGCTCAAGCGAATCAAGGTCGCCGCGTGAAACGGCGAGGTCGAGCCAGGCGGCCAGAAAGTCGAACTCCTTGTTGAGTGCTGTCTGGTCGTCGAGCATTTCGTCGAGCATTTCGTCGAAGGCAACAAGCACGTCCTTCCTGCCGCCGGGATTCATGATGATCCGCGGCACGACGTCGGCCAGGTACATTTGCCGAAGCAGTGGATCAAGACGGTCGAAGATGTCACGATTGAACGGATCGAGAAACCTGACGTTCTGATCGCGGTTCTTGCCACGCATGAACGTTCGAACTGCGTCGACTTCTCCTCGATAGAACGCAATGCGTAGATCCCGCGACGCCCGGTCCACGCTGTAGTAGTGGCGCGGCCCCTCATTCACGACGATTTCGCTCAGCCTCTGGAACCAATCGCCGCGAATCGAATCCTGAATGGCCAGGTCCTGAACGTCGGGATTGGCTCGAACATTACGGTAGGTGGTCGATACGAGAAACTCCTGACGAACCAGTTTCTTGATGATCTGGTCGATGGATGCCTTCGAGAGCTGTTGTTTCTTGGCGTCGCTCCATCCCGATTTTCTCGAAAGAGTTGCCAAGTCGTTACCGTTCAGGTCGGTATCGCTCAGCGCACAGAGTTGCAGGATGTGTCGGAACTTGGGAGCGAGCCGAGGATAAAGAGTACATAGGTCGTCGACGGACATGGAGTGACTCCGTTCAAGAAAAACGTTTCCAAGTCTCAGGGTGCTGTCAAGTTGCCGGACCACTGGCAACCTCCAGCGTACAACCATAGCAACTTTCACTACGAACTGCCAGCGTCTATTCTAAGGTGCCAGAATCATCGCGAGCAGTATGAGAAGGAGGTGATTGTAACGCTCTCGTCAACTTGCGATCGAACCTGAGAACCCGGCCCCGAGCCTGGCGTGGTGATTCTCTTGAGTCGTTGGTGCTCGTCTTGTTGTGATGCTTTTTTCATTGGCTTCGGCCTGAAGGGCCGGCGCTAAAATAGGCTAAGTCGGAGCCCGCCCCAAGGCGGGCGGAGGCCTAGGTGAACCTGGCGAGTGCGTGGGTGTCATTCCCTGGGGCTATCATAGCGCGCCCCTGTCGGGGCTTTTCTTCCAGACTTGTCAAACTGGTCCTCCTGCCTGACGAGCAGGCAAAGAGGGGAACACGAGTGTGGCGGAAAGACTCAGAGGTCCGAGGCGGTAAAGGCGATCAACGCTGCCGCATTGTGTGGCAGCTTCGGCTTGAGCACGTCGCGCAGCACATACGTTGTCAGGATCTGGTCCATGCCCCACTGCGGGTGTTTGCGTCGGGCATGGGCCGGGATCACCGCAAGCGAGATGTCGTCCAGGATCCTCACCGGTCGGTTGAAATAGAGCCCCAGGTACTCGGCGGATAACGTCACGATCTCGCGCTGTTTCGGCGTGAAATCGCCCAGCGGCTGGACGTAAATCACGCGCCGCGAACCGTTGGGTGTGACCGGGTCGCGTCGCAAGTACTGCGCAAACGTCTGGCCCGGTTCAGGGTGCGACAGGATCCAATCGCCCGGCCGCGGCTTGCCAAACTTGCGGTGTAGCGGTTTGATCCTGGCCATCACCGCCTGAGTACGCCGGACTTGCTTCGATTGATTAGCTGCCTCGGTGGCCCCGACCCCGGTGATCAGCAGGGCGACCGTTCCGGTTAACATCCAGCGATCAATCATAGCTGCTTTCCTGATGCGGGCTTCGCCTGCCAGTTGAGAGTTGAGCGTTGAGAAACACAGCGTCGGCAAACGTTCAGAGCGAACTGACTCGCGTCGCCGATCGGGGAATGCTTTCATTTTATGGCGGTGCGCTGAGTTCGGCAATGAACCAGGAGAGAGTAGCTGCTCGTGTTGCTTTGTTCAGCATCCCAGTGCAAGGGAATGGAAAAACACTGGCTCCATTCGCGAGGTTCCTGGCTATTCCAACTTGCGTGAGGCGAGATGTGATAGAATGGCGAACCTGCTGCGGGATGGAGCGAATGTTGACGTGATGTGGGGGAGTGGACGCCACCGCAGATGGCGGTAATTGAACGTAATGAGAATGGCCGCACATGAATAACCGTGTTCACAATAGTCCGAACCTCATCTACTCCGTGGGCACTCAGGTCGTTGCACTCAAGCAAGTGCAAGGGGCAAACGGCCAGGCGGTGCATCCTGCGGGGGCGGTGGGAGTTATCGTCCGCTCGCCACGCGATCGCCAACACGCGTACCGTGTTCGGTTTGTCGATGGGTTCGAGGCCGCGCTGCATCACGACAACCTCATGTTGTTGGCTCAATACAAGGAAGTGCCGGACCAACAAGCGGCTGCCGACCATTCGGACCAAGTTTTGTCCAGGCATGGTCTGTTCGATCGAGTCATTTATCGCTGTGTCGTCGGCTCACGCGCATTCGGACTCGACACCGAGCAGTCTGATACCGATCGGCGTGGCATTTACGTGCCGCCGGCCGACTTGCAATGGTCGCTTTTTGGCGTGCCCGAGCAGTTGGAAAATGACGCGACCCAAGAGGTCTATTGGGAGCTGCGCAAATTCCTGGTGATGGCACTCAAGGGCAATCCGAACATTCTGGAGTGTCTTTACACGCCGCTGGTCGAGCACGCTACGCCGCTTGCCCAGGAACTGCTGGACATGCGCGACGCGTTTCTTTCCCGATTGGTGTATCAGACCTACAACGGTTATGTGATGTCGCAATTCAAGCGGATGCAAGCCGATCTGCGCAACTAGGGTAAGGTGAAGCCCAAACATGTGATGCACTTGATTCGATTGCTCCTTTCGGGGATCCATGTGCTGCGCGAAGGGTTCGTCGCGGTCGATGTCGGCCAATACCGGGATCAATTGTTTGCCATTCGGCGAGATGAAATGCCGTGGACGGACGTCGAAGCGTGGCGGCTTCGGTTACATGAAGAGTTTGACCAGGCGTTAGCAGAAACCGACCTGCCAGAGCGGCCCGACTACGAACGTGCGAACGCGTTTCTGATCAAGGCACGATGTCTAGCGACCGAGGAGCAACTGCCATGAACGATCAAACGAACGCCCAAATCATCGACTATGCCAAGCTCCGGCGACAAGTCGACGCGCATCCCTATCCGCTCGTCTTCGCGACGATCAGCGGGGCGCACCTGTATGGCTTTCCGTCGGCCGATTCCGACTTCGACCTGCGTGGCGTGCACCTGTTGCCGTTAAGGCAAATCGTCGGCCTCGACCGTCGTGACGGACACCGTGCGGAAACGATCTCGAAAGATGGTGTGCATGACGGTATGGAGATCGACCTAGTCACGCACGATGCGAAGAAGTTCTTTGGGTTGATGCTGAAGAAAAATGGCTATGTGTTAGAGCAACTGCTTTCGCCGCTGGTGGTGCAGACAACGCCAGAGCACGATGAACTGAAGGCGATTGCAAAAGACTGCATCACCCGACACCATGCGCACCACTACCTGGGCTTTGCGGCGACTCAGTGGAAGCTGTTTCGCAAGCCGCTGCTGACCGGCGACGGCCGACCGAAGGTCAAGCCGTTGCTGTACGTCTATCGCGTGCTGCTGACGGGGATTCACCTGATGCGCACCGGCGAAGTCGAAGCGAACCTGGTGCAGTTGAACGAGGCAGCCAGGCTGCCGTACATTGACGACCTGATTGCCAGAAAACTCTCAGGCCCCGAGAAAGGAACGCTTGATGAGGCGGATATGGCATTGCATGAGCGCGAGTATGCACGGTTAGTTGCCGAGCTGGAAACAGCGGCCGAGCAATCTTCGCTCCCCGAGCGTCCCAGCGCATGGGAGGGACTGAACGAACTGCTGGTGCGTTTGCGGCTCGGTAGCTGACCGATTGTGGCTCTGGCCGGGACGAGCCCGGCGGAAGTCTGGTCGTGGCGGTGTTATTTCTTCTTGGCGAACTGCAACCCCGTGTCACCGGGCGGTGCGCCGGCGATCCGGAAATTGAAGCTGCCATCGGTCGCGTCACTGATGGTGCCTATCATGGGCGAGCCTTCGTCGGGTTGCAGCACCAGCTTATCACCACCCAGGCTGAATTCGCCTTGCAACACGGTGGGCGATGTGCCTTGGCTGACGGTCCATTTGAACTTGCCATCCTTATTCAGCATCAGATCGATCTGCGGGCCCTTGCCCCGTTTTCCGGTCCAGGAGCCGAAGAGGGATTCGGGAGCAACCTCGACGATCTCGGTCTCCTCGGGTTCGACCGCGGCCTCGGGCGCCGCCGCGTCATCCAATGTACCGCCCAGCATCTTCACGAGGTTCGAGGCTAATTCGTCGGATGGTTCCAATTCGATCGTCCGTTTGAACTCGGCAATCGCATCGTCGTTGTAGCCACAAATCATATAGTGGTAGCCCAACAGGAAATGAGCGTACGCCGCTTGGGGATTCTGTTGCGAAAAACTCTCCAGCTCGTGATACTGGCGTGAGTACGTATCGGTGTCGGCATAAAGACCGCTCATCGTCGTCCAATCCCAGGGAGGACCGACCGACAAGACGGAATAGAGCGCCGCTGTGGCTTGGCGATAATCACCTTTGGCAAACAGGACGAGCGCGCGGAATTGGTGGACAACCGGGTCGTTGGGGCTGGTTGCCAGGATCTTGTTGATCTGGTTCAGTGTTTGCGGATAGTCGCCCGCGGCAAAAAATTGACGCGCTTGGTCGAGCAACGCCGCGGCGTCTTCGCTGATGGGCGGCGCGGGTATCATCTCCGGCTGAGCCGCAGACGCGTCAGGTTGAGATACGTCCGCTTGTGGCACTTGCACCGGCGGCAACTCGACTTGCAACGGTTGCTGGTAATCGATCACGACTTGCGGACTGCTGTCCACCTGGATCACCAACGGTTCTGTCGCGTATGGGTTCGAGTAGCTGTAGTAGCCTGAATTATAAACGGTCGGTCCCATCGCCCAGGTCGAGACGAGCGCGCTGGTTGCTAGACTGGCGGCGGAATATCCCCACGCACTGCCGTAGTTGCCATGCCAACTGCCATGGTACCAGTCGCCGTAATAGGGACGCGCATAGTGCATGCGGCTCCAGTAACTGTTGTAGCCCCACGAATTCGCGAAGTGGTTCCAGCCACGCCGGTTGAAAACGTTGTAGTTGTTCTGGATATGAGTGAAGTTGTTGTTGATGTTGGTGACGAAATTGTTCATGTAATAGTTGTCGCCGATTTGCCAGCGGTTGCCCCAGTTCTGGCGATTCGACCAGTCGTTGCCCCTGCCAGGGCGACCGGGATGCGGGTTCATGCCGCCACCCCATCCGCCACCACTGCCACCGCCCCATCCGTCGCCGGGCCAACGGTCGCCGGGCCGGTTGGGTCGGCCCGGTCGATAGCCGTTGTCGCCATCGGGCCAGCGGTCGCCGGGCCGATTGGGTCGGCCTGGTCGATAGCCACCACCGCCTTGACCAGGACGGTCGGGACGGTAACCGCCACCAGGACGCGATGGCTTGGCAGGTTTCCCCGGTCTGCCGGGTCGAAAACCGCCGTCACCACCGGGCGCGATCGGTTGGGTTGGTCTGCCGGGTCGCATCCCACCGCCGCTGCCGGGACGCGATGGCTTGCTCGGTTTGCCGGGCTTGCCAGGACGTAGGCCGCCGTCACCACCGGGCGCGATCGGTTGGGTTGGTCTGCCGGGTCGCATCCCACCACCGCTACCGGGTCGCGATGGCTTGCTCGGTTTGCTGGGTTTGCCGGGGCGCAGGCCGGTACCTGGTGCAATGGGTTGAGTCGGCTTGCCGGGCTTACTCGGTTTTCCGGGCCGCAGCGCGCCGCCACCACCGGGTGCAATTGGCTGCATGGGCTTGCCAGGTCGTAGACCGCCGCCGCCGGGTCGCGATGGCTTGCTCGGTTTGCTGGGTTTGCCTGGCCGCAGGCCGGTACCTGGTGCAATGGGTTGAGTCGGCTTGCCGGGCTTACTCGGTTTTCCGGGCCGCAGCGCTCCGCCACCACCGGGTGCAATTGGCTGCATGGGCTTGCCAGGTCG
>JAJRVM010000302.1 GCA_024277285.1 Planctomycetota bacterium | reverse complement strand
TTCATCTGTGCGGAGTGTACGGAAATGCGCCGCTTCGCCACAACCTCATTTCTGCGTCAATGCAATATGCCCCGGCCTCGCGTGCCTACGCAACTGCTAGCAACACGCCGTCTAGCAAAGCAAGACACCCTAATTGCGGTGCTAATTGCGGTGGACCTAGCTAACGGGTAGCGCAGTCGAAAGGCCACAGATACGCACGGATCCCCACGGAAAGCCTCCGCACAGGAATCCGAAGCAGAAATCAACAACTCAGACAGTCTGATTTCGGCCAACTTCAGTTTCTTGTTCCGTATCCCGCATTGCGTATTCCGTATTCCCTGTTGAGCACCTCGCACCCACTTTCCATCCGGAGCAGCTCCCAAAGCCTGAGCTGTGTCGCCCCATCCGGGGCTTTGTGGTTTTAGAGTAATCAGGTTCCGAGGCCTGACGACCCCGGCAAAGGCTGTGTTGGCCCTCCGGGCCAGAGTTGCGCCGCATCCGCGTCTAGCCGCCAGCCCATTGCCAGTGCATCCTACCCACTACCCCTATCCCCCCACGAGAAATGACATGGCCCCAGTGTGACAATTCCTGGTACGCTTGCGCCTTGAATGGTTCAAGGGCTGATTAATCCTGGAGGCAGCGGAACGGCTCCATGCTTGTCGAGACGCGTCGCAATACCTATTGGTTGGCAGCCATTTTCGCCATTGGCTCGGCTGCAGCTCTATCGGTGGACATGCAGATCGCGCGCTATGTTGCAAATGGCGGCATGCCGGGCGACCTGCGGAAGCTGTTCACGGTTTCCGAAGTATTCGCCCATGGCACGGGAGTGGCACTGATTCTGCTCGCGGTAGCCGTCCTGGACCCAGCCCATCGTCGAAACCTGGCGCGCGTAGCCACTTGCGCGTATGGCGCGGGGTTGATCGCGCAATTGTCAAAGCAACTGCTGCCACGCCTGCGCCCCAACGTCTGCAATCTGACGGGGGACGTGTGGCAAACTTTTCTTGCGGGTGGCGCACAACGGTATGCCGAGCTTCACCAACTTGCCGGTCGGGACATTCAATCTTTTCCTTCCGGGCACAGCGCCACAGCCGTCGGCCTGGCCTTCGGTCTGGCGTGGCTCTACCCTCGTGGCCGCTGGCTGTTCGCATTCTACGCCATGTTGGCGATGGTGCAACGCATCGAATCGGGCGCTCACTTCGTAAGCGACACGTTTGCCGGTGCCGCGATCGCTTGCCTGGTTGCCGCCGTCCTTTGGCACCAACGTTGGCTGAACCAGTTGTTCACACGCTCGGAACGGTCCAGTTCTCAGCTCAACGCATAGCACCGTAGCCAGTGTAGGGACCGAGAATCTTTTCCAGGGACGACGAGTCTTATGGTGACATAGCCTCCAGTCCGTAATCCACCATCCTCTTGAAAACGGAAAGCCAGTAGCCAGCCAAGCATGGCTCGAGTGGAACGATCCCGCTGGCAACCGCGTTTGTGTCGAAAAAGGGGGAGCTTTGCCATACCGGTTTGTGGAATCCCAATCGGCGGGCTGTGTTTTTTTCGTTGCTCGAAACCAACGAGAACGTTACACTGACCACATCCCTACTGCTACGGTCGCGGGCAAGGCGCCAAAGAGGAGTTGGAGAAACAGCATGACTGTTTTTATTCTGTGTGTGGTGCTGGCCGGTGCGCCCGAAGTGCCCACCAGGAACGGTGCTCCCACCGAGATCGCTGCTGCGAACGCGCTGGCAGCCAGGCCGCAGCCATTATTTGAAATCCACAAAGAGCTGCGTCGACAATTGCGTAACGAGGCGGTTACTGGCAAGCAGACTGGCATCGATCGGACTGGCATCGATCGAATTAGCGAAGAGCGAACGGCCTGGAACCTGACGGTCGTCGAGTTGACAAAGCTGTACGGCCGTATCACGCGCGACCCGCGGTTGCCATCCAGTGAAGCGTTGGAGGGCTACCGAGTCAAATTGCGCAGCCGGTTGCTGAAGATCCAAAAACGTCTTGAACGCGAACTCGCGAGCCACAAACGGACACGTTCGCCGGGTACGGATAGACTGCGCGTTAGAAAACGGGGTACTGAGCCCCAAGGCGCTACCCTAGCAGCCGATAGAGACGAACAACCGCGCTCCCGATCCGGCGATTCCGTGCAGAGCAACGTGCGCGCGGCTGGCACCGCCAGCGGCTCCCAACGTGATATGGCCCAACGTGATATGACAAAGGGAACCCAGAAGGGAAAACCGACGGGCACGGCGGGTGGAGCGGCCGTCGATGCGGGCGCTGCGTTAGTCGAACTGATCCAGCGCACGATCTCGCCCGGTTTCTGGGACGTCAACGGCGGCCCAGGTTCTATCGTTTACTACCGCCAATGGCATGCGTTGGTGATTCGAGCGACGCCAGAGATACATCGCCGCATTGGTGGCCCGCTGTATCACTAGCATTGCTGAGGGGAATGAAACTGGAACACGTACGGAACGCGTGTGCCACTGCATGCTCGGACGCTCATGCCAACCCGATCGATTCGGCGCTACCAACCGCTCAACCATTACACCGCCGCACACTGCACGCAGTGCGAACCGGCGAACTGGTTTCCAATAGAAGCTCGATTGACGCTGCACACTGCTCAACTTGGCGTTTGCGTTTACGCGTCGGTTTATCGCTTTGTTGGGGGGAATGAAACTGGAACACGTACGGAATGAGCAGTGGCACGGACGCTCGGACCAGATTACCGTGTCGATTTGAATCTGCGTGTCGAGAAATAGACTGTCGCGACTGCGGCCGCGGCAACCAGGCCGAAGCCGACGAGCCATGCGATTGGAAAATGGTGCGAGTTTTGCAGATCCCACCCGCGGCTTTCGAGTTCATTCTGGTGTTGGACCATCAACAGCAGCAAACCGTTATGGCACGCATGCAGCAACATGCCGGGTATCACACTACCACTTCGGTAACAGACCCAGCCAAGGACCAGCCCCAGCATCGTGCTGGGCAGAAACCTTTCGGGCATCAGTGCACTGGGCGAGAGCACATGGAACAAGCCAAACAACAGCGCCGTAACGGCGATGATCGCGGCCCCCGGAAAGCGGCTGCGCAGTCCTTTGAAGAGGAAACCGCGAAAAAAGAACTCTTCCATCACTGCGGGGATCACCGCCAAGGTAACCAACAGCACGAGAGGCGAAATCCCCTGAAATTTCTTCATCAGTGTTTCCGCCATCGCAAACTGGCTCTTGTCGAGCGTTGCCAAGCCAGCCCATTCGCCCAGCAAGAAAAGCTCGTAGGCGAACGGCCAAAGCGTCAGCCCCAAGACCATCGCCCCGATAAAAGCAAACCACGGCGCAGTGTGAATCTGAAATGCCGATCGAAACGTCACGCGTTGGACCAACGCGAACAGCAGCGGCCAGAGGCCAAACACGACGGTCGTTACGACTGCGTTAATATGCAGTTGAGTTGCCAGCGGCAGATCGGTCCCTTGGGCCAGATTGGCCAGCAGAAAGAAGCAAGGGAAAAGCGTGACCAGACAAGCGAGCGTGACGGCAGGAGTTGCCGCAGCGCGGCGCGTGGTGGGACGCTGAAACATCTCCGACCAACTACCGCGACTTGCGTAGAGCAGTGCGTCGTTGCCGAAAACTCGCGACGCGATGGCGATCGCCGCAGCGGCGTAGACGATCGTGGAAAAGATCGCCACCAGCGCCATAGGAGGCTGAACGGTACCCTCGAGGATGTCGCGTGAGAGAAGCACAATATTGACCAGTGGGGCAATGGCCAATGGCCCCTCGAGCTGCAACCCCGGCATCAGGCTGAGCAGGCCCGGTGAGATAGCCAGCAGCATCAGGGGGATCAAATAGGCCTGTGCTTCCTTGAAGCTGCGTGCCACACTGGTCACCGCCAACACGATCGCTGAGAAGAAAGCGGCGAAGAGGATCATCAGGGCGAAGATTTCGACCATCAAGACCGGCGACAAGCCGCCCGGAAACAATTGCGTTCCCAAGCTGGAGGTCAACAAGGTCACGGTCATCGCGACCAGATTGACCATCGCCGTCAACACCGCCACAATCAGGACGGCGGCATACTTTGCCACCAAGAGCGACAGGCGGGAGAGCGGTGCGGCGATAAGCGTTTCGAGCGTGCCGCGCTCTCGTTCGCCAGCGGTCAAGTCGATTGCCGGGTAAACCGACCCGGTGATGGTCATCAGAATCAGGACCAACGGCACCAAAGTGGCCAGCGAAAACGGCGCGCCGCTACCGCTGCTGATCGATTTGAAGGAAACTTGAGCCGGCACGCCGGCCGGAGCGCGCATGCGCAATAGGCGTTTTTGCAGAGAGACCTGATTGACCACCTGCAACCGCTCGGCAATGAACCGCATCACGCGCGTGCTTGTCGGTGAACTCTCGCGATAAATCAGCTCGCATCGAATTGGACTGAAGCGCCGTTGCCGCCTGCCGCCCGCGTCGTCATACACGATCCGCACGGCCACATGAACGTCGAGATTGGCCACATGGTTCTCTAAGGCCTTGTCACCGAACCAACGCAATTCAACCGGCGCTTCGTCGGATGGCACTTCCATCGGCACGGCCCGACCACCCACCTGCACTTGGCGGTGTTGGCCTTCGTCTTCGCTTTCGCCTTTGCGGGCGTCCAGCAACCGTCCCCCCTCCGTAAGCAAACTGTCGAGAACGTCCAAATCCTCTTGCGATTCAAACCCAATCGAAAAAACCGGTTTGGTTACCCGGCCGGAGGAAAGCAGTAGCGACTTATTGAACGAAATGCTCAGTAACGGATAAACCAACAACGGCATCAGCACCAACGTGATAACCGTTCGGCGATCGCGCAACGTCTCGCGCAACTCTTTGCGTGTGAGCCTGAGCAGCCGGCCCAGCGTGGAACGCTGGGGCGAGCGCGACGTGTCTGCGGCCGGCTTCATGCCAATTCCCCTCCTTCCGATGGAGCGTCCGCCTGATCATCGGCGATGAACTGCAAAAACATCTCCGTCAACGAGTCACATTGGGTCCGTTGCCGCAATTCCTGCAATGTCCCTTCGTGCAACAAACGGCCGTGGTGCAGCAGCCCGAACCGATCACACAACCGTTGCGCCTCGTCAAGTCGGTGCGTGCACACGATCACCGCCTTGCCGACATCGCGCAGGTGCCGAACGTAGTCGAATATGATCTTGCTGCCGAGGACATCGAGCCCTCGAGTCGGCTCGTCGAGCAACATAATCTGCGGATCATGAATCAGCGCACGTGCTAGATTCACTCGCTGTTTTTGCCCCGTGCTGAGAGTCGCGCAGCGTTGGTCGAGGAACTCATCAATTCTCAACATCCGACTGATCCGTTCAAGCGACTGGACCGCCTCGTCCGGAGGGACGTTGTAGAGATCGGCGAAGAACAACAGCGTCTCGCGCGGCGTCAACCATGGGTAGACTCCCGCACTGGCCGACACCAACCCGATCCGAGCCTTCACGGCGTCTGGAACTTCCGTCGAACGAAACCCGTCGACTTCGGCATATCCGCTGGTCGGCGGCAACACGCCCAGGATCATCCACAACGTCGTCGTCTTGCCAGCGCCGTTTGGTCCGAGCAATCCATAGACCTCACCGGCCCCGACGAAGAACGAGAGTTGATCGACCGCAATGATCTTGCGTCTACCCACCGAGAATTCTTTGGTCAATCCGACTACAGAGATCATCAGGCACGAGTCCCAGTTGTTGCGGCCTAGCGGTGTGCGTGACTCGGGTTACCGTGCCGGTTGCCGTATGAGAACGGTTGGCTTGACCGCAAGCGGCAATTCCAACTTTCGCACAGCTCGGCTGCGAGTGAAACTCAACGACCGTTCGCCGCGTTGCTGCTTAAAGGTAATCGTATTGACCTGATTAGCCATCTGAGCATGGAAGATTCGGTTCGTAACCGTCCAGTGCCCTTTCGCGTTCGGACGCGTGGCGTCGGGGCAAGCGAACTCGAAGAAAAGCCACGCGAATTTGATCCCCACCTCTTTGCCGACCCAGTGGAGCTTCAGTGGTTTGGCCCCTTCACGTTGGATCACAAGAACCGCACGCAAATAAGCGGTGATCAAGCGATCCACGTCGGGCGTCTTGTCAAGGTCCACAGCGCGCCCAACGCGGTCTTCAAGAGCCCGTTCCAAATCGGCCGGATGGACCCGCAACGCCACCTCCAGTTTACCCGTCTTGGCGTTAAAATCGGCTTCCGCAATGCTGACGTGGAACGGATGCGCCGTAGCGCTCGGCACGCCTACCATCAGTAACAACAATCCAAGTACGGAACGGACCACGGTCGTTTCCTTTTCATTCAGCTTTTGTAACACTTTAGCCGTCTGCGCTTGGTAAAGGAGTTTATTGGGCCAAACGCGGCTTCTCCCTAACGTCCTCTTCTCCTCCCCGCCGCCTCCGGCGGCGGGGAGGAGAAGAGTGGAATTCGCTGGGACAACGTGTAGCTTACCAGTCTTATTCACCCATGGGACAAGCCGATGGGTGTCTTTTCAAAGCACCGTTGCCCTCACGACACGGAGTGTCGTGCCACACTGCGTCGTACTACTGTTTGGCAGCCTGGGCCGATCGCATCGGATTGCTCTGGCTTTTTTTCTGCTTGAACAACTCGAAACGCGACTTGATCACGCGACGCGGAAAATAGTTATTCTCGATATCGACATCGGCCGTTTCGCGATGCGGATCGAGTTCAAGACTCTTGATCACTTTGGCCGTGACAATCAGTTTGGCGACGTTTCGGTTATTGCGGCGCCAGACTTCAGCCGGGATGCGCAACTCGTTGGCACTGCCGTCTTCAAATTCGATCTTCAACACGATCGGCATCACCAACCCGCCGATATTCTCGAAGTCGACAACGTAGAAAAATTTGCGTAGCGCCAACAGTTTGCGTTCTTCCTCCGTCAAGCTCTTCAGCATCTTGTCATAGGCTTGGCGACCCTTGGGGGTCGGGGCCAGTTCGTCAAAAGAGTTATAGAAGTCCTTGAGCTCAGGAAACGCGTCGACTCGTTTCGCCAGTGGTACATTGCGTTGTTGCGTAAGCGATTTCGGCTCGGCCGCACGTTCGGCTTTCTTGACTTGCTGTTTCGTATCGGGGTTGGAATTGCTAATTTTGTACTGCCGCACTTTGACGATGGCAATATCGGTGTGTGCGGTGGTGTAGAACCAGCCCCGAAAGAACCAGTCGAGATCGACGCCCGACGCGTCTTCCATCGTCCGAAAGAAATCGGCTGGATTCGGATGCTTGAACTTCCAACGCCGCGCGTATTCGCGAAACGCGTGGTCGAACAGCTCCCGGCCGAGAATCGATTCACGCAAGATATTCAACGCCGTGGCCGGTTTGGCGTAGGCATTGTTGTGGAACTGCAGCACCGATTCCGAATTTGTCATGATCGGCACTTGCGTCGTGCTGCGCATATATTGGACGATATCCTGCGGCTCACCACGCCTGGAAGGATAATTGGTCTCCCATTCCTGTTCGGCCAAGAACTGCAGAAAGGTGTTGAGCCCCTCGTCCATCCAGGTCCACTGCCGTTCGTCTGAATTGACGATCATGGGAAAGTAATTGTGTCCCACCTCGTGAATAACGACCGAAATAAGCCCGTACTTGGTCCGTTTCGAGTAAGTGCCATCCTTATTGGGACGCGGGCCGTTGAAGCAGATCATCGGATATTCCATACCGCCGACGGGCCCATTGACGCTGTAGGCGACCGGATAGGGGTAGGGAAACGTATACCGCGAATAGACATTCAGCGTGTGAATGATCGCCTGCGTCGAGTACCGGCTCCAAAGCGGTTCGCCTTCGTTGGGATAGAGCGACATGGCCATCACTCGGTTGCCACCGACACGATGCAGTTGCGCGTCCCATATGAATTTGCGTGAGGAGGCAAACGCAAAATCACGTACGTTCTTGGCTTGAAAGATCCATGTTTTCTTTTCCTTCAACTTGGACAACTCGTTCGCTTTGGCCTCCTTCGGAGTCACCACGAACACAGGGCGTTGTGCCGATTCTGCCTGGTGTAGGCGCTGGCGTTGGGCAGCGCTGAGCACTTCATCGGGATTCAGCAACACACCGGTCGCGCCAACGACGTGGTAGGCCGGAACCGTTATGCGGACCAGATAGTCACCGAATTCCAGCGCGAATTCGCCGCTGCCGAGAAACTGTTTGTGCTGCCAACCCGCAGTATCCGTGTAAGGGGCCAACCGTGGAAACCACTGCGCCAGTTCGTAAATATAGTTGCCATCCGCCTTGAACAACTCGTAGCCAGTACGTCCACCAACCAGTTTCGAGTCGTTGATACGGTAGTTCCAAGCAACTGCGAATACCAATTGTTCTCCCGATACCAGCGGCGTCGGCAAATCGACTCGCATCATCGTCTTTACAATCGTGTGGGGTAACGGCTTGCCCTTGGCATCGGTGACCGACGTGATATTCCCTCCCCCGTTAAACGTCTCCCTTGCCAGCCAGCGCTGTAGCTGGCCATAAGAGGTCCGGCCGAGTGATGGGGCTGGGGCAGTCAATACCGCGTCGGCATCAGGTCGGTAAATGTTGGCGTCCAGTTGCATCCAAAGATATTGCAATGAGTCTGGGGACCGGTTGGTGTAGGTAATTCGTTCGGTCCCTTGAATCTGCTGCGTCTGGTCGTCCAATTCAACGTCGATGGCATAGTCAACCTGCTGTTGCCAATAAGCATGGCCAGGCGAGCCGGAAGCAGCTCGGTACGAATTGGGGGTAGGCAACAGTTCTTCCAATTGACGAAATGCGCTGGTTCGGTCATCCGGTCCCGCCGCACGAAGCCGGTTCGTGCTGGTCAAACCGGCAACTCCAACGGCGACTCCACAGAACAGTACCACCAGGGTGGGCAATCGATTCATGGCAAGGCGATCTTGATGTGCGAGATGATCTAATTTCGTAGACGATTTCAAGGCCGCAGCAAAGGCGACCTCATGGGTTTACCCGAGTTTCTTGCACGTGGATCAAGAAAATCAAGTTACTTGGAGCGGTTTGCCAAACCGTGGGCCGGGTCCGGTCAGGATACACTGTATGGGTACCAACGTGGAAAAATAGCGGTAAACGGCGATCATGTGACCGCACGGTGGGCGCATCAAGCCACGCCGAGTAGTTTTCTGCAGCGAATGGCTTTTCATGCGCGGCCCAGTGTATTTTAGCAGATTATCCCCGCCTTGGCGGGCATCTCATACCACCACTCTCGCGTTGCTCCGATTACCCAGCACGAGCAAGCAGGTGGGTGATCGGGCCATCTCCATAGGCGATTTCGGCCAAATCCATGACGCAGAGGGTCGAGTTATTCGTGTTATACGGTTGAAGGCAAACGGGCAGAAGAGAATAAATTGGTTCCCGCCAGACGAAACGTTGGGGTTTCTCACTGGTTAGATAATAATGGAACCACCGGACCGGTGATGGTGCACTCGATTTGTAACCGTTCGCCACTTCCCCGCGACGGTATTGGTATTTTCCTGTGTAAGATGAGTGTTTTGTGCTCACGCAATGATGCGCGGTTCCGTTTGCCGGTGTACTCGTTTGGATCGATCGACGCTACTTGCCCCGGTCATATGGCGGTGACTCGTGTATTATGAACCCGCATCAAGAAACCGCCGAGCAAAAAGTTACTTTCGACCTGTCAACCAACCCTTTTGGGGGCCTGAAGACACGAGCGTCTGGGATGCCGTCATGGTTATCCGATCGCCGATGGTTGTTCAGCAGATTAGCCCCGTAGCCGCGATCCTGCCGTGCCTCTGAAATGGGGCGGTTTTTTTGGGAGACGATTCGTTGAAACAACACATTTCCGCCACACGATCGAGTCGCATGGTGCACTGGACCGTGTTTTCACTCCTGGCGACTGGCTTGCTACTGACGGTGGCCGGCGGCGTCGAAGCGGTCGATCCAGACTTTGTGGGGGTGTTGGCCATTGCGGTCGATGACTCGGTTGCCCAACGGTTGGGACTGAGCGACGAGACTCGGCAGCAACTGCGTGAGCTTATCGACAAACGCATGAACGCAGCCGTCTCGCTGGCACTGTCGATCAAGGACCTACCACCCGAAGAGCGCGCACGCCGATTGGCACCTTTCGTCAAGGAATCAGAGCAACTCGGCATGAAATTGCTGTCGTTGGCACAACGCAGCAAACTCAATCAACTGCGTCTCCAGCGTGGCGGAATGGGTACGCTCGCCGAACCGAATATGGTCCAATTGCTGCAGTTTTCGGCCGAGCAACAGGAGCAGATCAAACGGCTGATGAGCGAACGCAACGTCGCGATGACTCATGGCGGAGCGACTCAGCGACGGCGCACGCGCGACACGTACGAACGCAGCCTGCGCGCGGTACTGACCAGCTCGCAAAAAGCGACTTGGGACCAAATGGCCGGTTTGGGACCTGGCCCAAAGGCGATCGATCAACCTATTGCTGATTCCGCTGCGGACGATGCGATGGCAAAAGTCCCCAGCGAAACTGCTGGAGCGGCCGGTTCGCCCGGCGCACCGGAAACGACTCCCAAAGCAGAACCTTCGAGCGACCAAGAGGGGGCAGGGGAAACCGCCAGCACGGCGGCGCTGTCGGACCAGCCGAAAGTAGCCGGGCCCGAGACTTCCTCATCAGCATCGGCCCCCCAGTCGGCCGCAAGTCGCAACGTGGCGACCGCACCTCGTGAGATCAAGTTGCGTTTCAACTTTCGCTTCGCACCCTGGGAAGACGTCTTGGATTGGTTGGCCGAACAGGCGGACCTGTCGCTCCAGTCCAGCCTGGTCCCCGAAGGCACTTTTAATTATTCGGATTCGCGCGAGTACACGCCCACCGATGCAATCGATCTGATCAACGGTGTGCTGCTCAACCAGGGCTACACCCTGGTCCGCCGCGGTCGCTTGTTGACGGTGATGGACCTGGAGGAAGAAGTCCCTGACGTATTGGTAGAATTCGTGCCGGTCGAGAAATTGGACGAGCGGGGGGAATTTGAACTGATCAAAACCGTGTTTCAAGTGGCACGATTAGAACCTGCCGATATCGCCGAGGAGATTAGCCAACTGCTGGGGCCAGGGCGCAGTATGGTCGTGATGCCCAAGGCGCGGCAGATCCTGGTGACCGAAACGGCGGGCAAGTTGCGTACGATTCGGGACGTCATTGAACGCGCGGAAAACCCGGCGTCAGCCGAAGGTGGACTGACCGAATTCACGCTCCAACACATTTCGCCCGAAGAAGTGCTTGGCCCGGCACGTGCGTTACTAGGTCTGGGCGAGGGCGAAAACAGTGGTGAAGGGATCAGCATTGCCGAGGACAGTACCGGCACACGGCTGTTCGCCAACGGCACCAAGGAGAACATCCAGATCTTGACGGACTTGGTCGAGCGGTTGGACAAAGCGCACGCCGCTGCGCCATCGGCAATCGCGTTGGAACAACCGCAATTAATGACACACGCAATTCATACGGCCGATCCGACCGAGGCGCTGGCCGTCATACAGACTTTGCTTGCGGGATTGCCCGATGTGCGCATGTCGCTCGACCCGAAAACGAACAAGATCATCGCCTTGGCCCGTCCCTCGGAACACAAGACGATCCAAGAGACAATCAAGCAACTAGAAGGTGAAGCGCCGCGGTTCGAGGTAATCCAGCTGAAGCGGATCGATCCGCAAATGGCAGTCGTTGCGATCGGCAACTTCTTCAGCAACGATGCCGAGGGAGAGTCGACCATCAAGATCGATGCCGATCCGACCTCAATGCGACTGTACATACGCGCGACGGAATCGGAAATCGCTGACATCAAGAGCTTGATTGACAAACTCGAAGGCCCCGTCGAAGGGAGCTCGGATGGCGGCACCGTGCGATTCATTCCGTTGGGCAATGGTGCCGCCGAATCGGCGGTCGAAACCGCCCGTCGATTGTGGATGGGCCCCAACAAGATCGATTTCTCGACGCCATCGGAATCGGGACCTTCCATTTTCGATCTGAAGGAAGTGAACCCCGGCGCGCCGGCAACACCACCCACGACGCACCGGCACACCATGCCCTCGACAAGTCACCAGAAAGCGCCGAGCAATGCCCCGGCACAAATGCCTCGACCGCCAGTACGTCGGGACAAGGTGACAATGCGCGCCGGCACGCAACGCATGCGGCGGGTGCCGGTCCGTTTCGTGAGTTACCGCGAGGACGATCCGGCGCCGTCCGGCGCCGCCGTCGCACCGGCAAAAGTTCCCGGTTCAACGGTGGCTTCGGACGAAGCACCGCAGCAGACGCCCAAGGATCAACCCAAACAGGCACCCGCCAAGACCGCCACCGCGTTCAAGAAGGGAGCCGACATTCGCGTCGAGTTCACTCCCAACGGCGTATTGATCGCTTCGGAAGATACCGAGGCGCTGGACAAGTTTGAAAGCCTGTTGCGACAAGTTGCCGGGCCACAGGTTATGACTCCCGGGAAGAACTTCACGGTATTCTTCCTGAAATATTGCAAGGCGGAAGTCGCCAGTCAGTTGATCTCGGATATTCTTGGTGGTACCAGCAGTGATGGTGGCGGTGGCTCGCTGGTCGGCGATGTTGCGGCCAACCTGATGGGTGGTGGCGGCGGCATTCTCGGTGCAATACTTGGCGGAGGAGGTGGAGGTGGTGGTGGCAACGTGACAACCGTCCAGGCCACTGGGCCCGTTTCGATCGTGGCCGATTCGCGTTTGAATTGCCTGGTAGTCCAGGCTCTGCCGGTCGACCTGCAACTGATGGAGCAGCTGCTGAAAGTCATCGATCGTGAGGGAAGTATCACCGATATTCAAACGGCTGGAAAGCCGCGCATTATTCAGATCGTCTACATGAATGCGGAAGATGTTGCCAACGTCGTACGCGAAGCGTATGCCGATCGCATCGCCCAGTCGAATAGCAGGCAAGGCGGCGGGCAACCCAACCCTGCCGACCTCATCCGTGCTTTGCGCGGTGGCCGCGGTGGTCGTGGCAGCAGCGAAGTCAAGAGTGAGCCGCCAAAATTGACGGTTGCCGTCGATCCCGCCAGTAATTCACTGATCGTTACGGCCCCGGAACAACTATTTGAAGAAGTGCGGCAGCTGGTCTATGACATCGACCAGTCCAACAGCGAGCTGACCGAGGAAGTTGAAGTCGTCACTGTCACGAATGCCAACCCCGAGGCAATACAGAAGGCACTGGCTTCGATTATGGGCCAGACCACCAGCGGTTCGTCCAACCGCACCAGCTCCAACTCGTCGAGTCGGCCGGGCTCGTCCCGATCGCCGACCAGCGGCAGTGCATCGTCAGGGAATATCCAAGCACGAATTGACGCCTTCCGGCGAATGCAGGCAGCAGGTGCACTTGGCGGTCGGCCGGGTGGCACGCCCGGCGCTACCAGTCGGGGCGGGTCGTCGCGCGGCGGCTTCAGTGGTCGCCCAAGCAGCGGTGGCCGTGCTCCGAGCGGCAGCACGCGAGGACGAAGCTCCGGTGGCCGCAGCCGGCGGGGACGATAATCGATCGACTGGCAAACGCCCGCTGACGGGCACCGCGTCGATTCATGTTGGTTAGTTGCCTGGCCGCGTCCATGCCGCGGCACCGTATGCAGGCAAAGGCGGACTTTTCTGGACAAACGGCCGTTTGCTGCGTGGATCGACAACTATCTGGAGCCAAAAGGTAACGGTGACCAGGGCGTGCTAGGTGGACCGCGCCACTTAGCCGCCCAACGGTAGCCGCGCAATGACGAATGAATGACGAAGCACAAATGACGAGAGTGCCGATTTCGTAGGTAGTTGCGCGAATGCTTCATGTGGATTTAGACATTGTTTCGTCACTGGGCGTTGAGCATTCGTCGTTCTTTTCAGGAAGGGCTTTTCAGTCAAGATCAAATTCTCATCACCCCAGACCGGGGCTACTCGGTTTTGCGAGCTTATAGTACAGCAGCATCGCATCCCCGGGCGTGGAAAGATCGGATGATACGACAGGCTCTTCCTGCTCCAACGGTTCCAGCCGCCCAAGACGCAACAGGCCACCACGCAGCACGTCAATGGATTGACCTCTCCCCCTCCCCCACTCCTCCACTCCCCCACTCTCCACTCCCCCACTCCCCCCCTCTCCCCACTCCCCCCCTCTCCATTGCCAACCTTGAATCGCCTGCGCTCCAGTCCGATTTCGCAATTTGGGCGAAACCCTTTAAGCTGTCTAGGGTTCAATCTGTTGAATCGTCACGCAATCAATGGGCCCTTGCGGCCCCTGTTCGTTCGCTTTCTTTGGAGATGCGTCTTATGAAACTGCGTCAGAATACGTTTGTCTATCTGGTGGTGGCCTTGATGGTCGTCGGTTGTGTCAGCACGCTTCAGGCGCAGGGTCGGCGCGGTGGTGGTGGTGGCCGTATGGGGGGCATGAGCAGTTTTGGCATGGGTGGTAACCTTACCTTGCTGCAGCGCGCTGATGTGCGTAAGGAACTGGAGTTGCTCGACGATCAGATCGAAGAGCTAAAGGGACTGAGCGGTCAACTCGACATGCGCAGCATGTTCCAAGGCGTGCGCGATTTGCCACGCGAAGAACAACGCGCAAAGATAAATGAATTGATGGCCCAGGCGCGGAAGAAAATCGAAAGCAAAGTCAACGACATCCTGCTGCCCCATCAAGTTACCCGGCTGAAACAACTGGCACTCCAGTTCGCCATGCAGCGTCCCGGCGGAGTCGCCAGCGGAACCGTGGCGGATGAACTGGGGATCACCGAACAGCAGCGCGAACAGCTTCGCGAAAAGGCCCAAAAACTGCAGGCTGAACTGCAAAAGAAACTGCAGGCCGAGCTGGTAAAGGAACTGACCCCCGCCCAACAGACCAAACTCAAAGAATTGATGGGCAAACCGTTCACGTTCGAACAAACACCTCCCCCCCAATTCGGCGGTCGCGGCGGCCGGCCCGGAGCATTTGGTGGACGGGGCCGCGGTAACTAACGCCGTAGTGAGGCTCAGTAACCGAGGCGCTGAAGTCATCGAGAGTGCGGTTGCCATATGTGAGGTCCCTCCACGACCTGGCCAAGCTCTGGTGGATCCCAGCCACAGTTGCGAGAGGCTTTGAATTGGAACGAACAACTGGCAAGGAATTTGCGCGCCAGCCGAATTAGTAGGGAACGTACGTTTGAATCTGCTCGACGCGTAAAAAACGCTCGGCATGAGCCTAACTCAGTAGCTGGTCTAAGGTACATTCTGAAACATCACCTCGACGCCTTGCGGTGTGCGGGGCGTCGCGGTGTTTCGTATTTGACTTGCCGAGGTACGGTACTTACCCGGAAATCGCCAAAAGTGGCTCGGCAGAGTGACGGTGCGAAAAAACTGCGGCATAAGCGTCAGAACCCGTCCGAATTGGGCTGTCGCTTGCCGAGCAAGCTCGGATTATAGCTATGCCAGGCGCGCTCTTTGTTTAGAATGAAACTTGGATCGGTTTGATAGAGTAGACGACGGCAGGGCGCAGGTGCGGCATTGACACCGTGTTTTGCCCTAAACCTCTGAACCCGCGTGGAGCCCGCCATAGTCGCAAACGACTCTACAGAGGGGGTGTATCGCCATACCCCCAACGTATTGGGTTATCGAACCACACCGCAAGAGTGGCAACCAGGACCGGACTGCGGCCGGTCTGATGATGCGAGAATGAAAACCGATGGAAGCTGGTGAATTACTAAAACGGCGCGGCCTGCTCAATGAGTTGCAGTTGGGCCAACTGCGGCAGGCCAACGGCGACGGCGCTTCTCTGATCGAGAAGGCGGTGGCGCTGGGCTACGTCAAGGAAGAAGCGGCGTTGCGCGCGTTGGGCGAAGAAGTTGGCCTCGATTACGTTGACCTGCGCGATATTGATGTCGATTTGTCGCTACTGCAAGGTTTCCCACACAAACTGATTCATCGTCAGTCGTTGTTTCCGATTCGGCGCGACAACGGGCAGTTGGTGGTTGCGACGAGTGACCCTTTCGACTTGTACCCAATCGACGAAGTGAGTGCCGCGACAGGCTTGTCGGTGGTGCCGGTGTTGGCCAGCCGCAATCAGATTACGGCACTCATTAAGAAGCACCTTGGAGTCGGCAGCGAAACGGTGGAAGGGTTGTTGGAGCAATTCAACGACCGGGAAATCGAACTGCTCGACGAAATCGAATCGGACGGCTCGGAGCTGTCCGAGATGGCGCAAGAGGCGTCGGTCATCCGCTTAGTGAACGAAATCCTATTGGAAGCAGTGGAATCGAAAGCGAGTGATGTTCACATCGAGTCACAGGGTTCTGGATTGGTCATCCGCTATCGAATCGACGGCATTTTGCAGCCACAACCGACGCCACCCGAAATCAATCGTTTTCAGGCAGCGATCATCAGCCGTCTGAAGATCATGTCCCACTTGAATATTGCCGAGCGGCGGTTGCCGCAGGACGGTCGTATCAAGTTGCGTGTGTCGGGCCGCGAAATCGATGTTCGTGTATCGGTCATCCCGATGATCCATGGCGAAGGCATGGTCATGCGTATTCTGGACAAAGGTGCGATGCGGTTTGAGCTGCAAAGCCTCGGGATGGATGGTGACACTTATCGTCAGTTCAGTGAGCTGATCCGCTTGCCCCACGGTATTATCCTGGTGACCGGACCGACTGGATCAGGCAAGACGACCACTCTTTACAGTTCCTTGATCGAGATCAACCAGCCCGATGTGAAGATCATCACCACCGAGGATCCGGTGGAATACCAGTTGGAGGGCATCAACCAGATCCAGGTGCATCCCAAGATCGGTTTAACCTTTGCGAGCTCATTGCGCGCCATTTTGCGTCACGACCCGGATGTGGTGCTGATCGGAGAAATCCGTGATTTGGAAACAGCTGACAACGCCATCCAAGCGGCATTGACAGGCCACTTGGTGTTTAGCACGTTGCACACCAATGATGCCGCGGGATCGTATGCCCGACTTGCCGACATGGGCGTCGAACCGTTCCTCGTGGCCAGCACGGTTGAAGCGGTGATGGCGCAGCGGTTGGTACGCCGTTTGTGCGCGCACTGTCGCGAGCCATATCGACCGGATGCTGACGAGTTGCCTGTCGATTTCCCACTCGACAAGCTTGGTGATCGGCCACTGTACCGCAAAATTGGTTGCAAGGAGTGCCGGCACGTCGGTTACGCGGGTCGATTGGGCTTGTACGAGTTGCTGTTGACCGACAACAACATTCGCCAGCTATCGCACGATCGTGCCAGCACGTGGTTGATCAAGAAAGCAGCAATCGAGCAAGGCATGGTAACGCTGCGTGAAGACGGTTGGGGCAAGGCCATGGACGGTCGAACGACCATCGACGAAGTGGTACGGATAACCAAGGGCGATCACGACATGGCAGAACTCGACAAGATGACGAAGGGGCACCGCGAAACCGCAGTGGCAAGCTGACGCGACCGGCGCGCTACCGCTCGGGGCCCGTTTGGCCCGCCCCCGTTGGTAGCTGGAACTTTGTCAAAATGGTAACGACCTTTGAAGTTAGTAAGACAGGGCACTGCCCCGCGCCACACCAGTTAGCTCCGAAGCGTGGCGGGAAGGTCGTTCTGAGTGGTCATTAGCGTTTGTTTTTGAGGCAGGCCCATCACGATCGTATTTTTTGAGTGGACTCGATGGACGCCTACGTCCGTCGCACATTGACTTTCGAGAGCGTTTCGGCAGACCCATGCCCGACTTTGCATATGTTGCGCGTAATTCATCCGGTGAGAAGATCTCGGGATCCATTTCCGCTACCAGCCAACGTGAGGCGATAACGTTGTTGGCGGGCCAAGCGTTGTTTCCGCTGCAGGTGACCACGCAAAAACCAAAGTCCCAGTTCCTGGGTGGTCGCGTCAAAGGCCAGACCATGGCGGTCATCTACGCACAGATGGCGTCATTGCTGCGTGCTGGCGTACCGCTGTTGCGAACGCTCGAGGTGCTGCGTAAGCAGTCTTCAAACCAGACCTTGAACCGCGTCCTTGGTAACGTCCGGGACGCGGTCGAGCAAGGCAGCACGCTTGGCGACGCGGTTGCACAGTACCCACGCGTCTTCAGCGAAATGGCGATCAACATGATCAAGGCGGGTGGCGAAGGTGGATTTCTCGAAGAAGCGTTGGAACGGGTCGCTCAGTTTACTGAGCAGCAAGAGGATCTGAAGGCACAGACGATCGGGGCGCTGGCCTATCCGGCATTCCTGGGTCTTATCGGCAGCGCGATTGTCGCCGCCCTGATTATTTTCTTCGTGCCACAATTCGATGAACTGTTCCAGTCGCTGCGGGAACGAGGCGAGTTGCCGGCGTTGACCGAATGGCTGCTTTGGTTCAGCAATTCGCTACAATCGTGGGGACTGTTGATTTTATTTGTCGTGATTGGCGTCTTACTGTTTCTGAAGGCCCAGTTGGCGACCGACCAAGGGCGCATGTTGCGGGACCGAGTGAAGCTGAAAATGCCTCTCTTGGGACCGGTGTTCAAGAGCCTCGCGGTAGCACGATTCTGCCGCGTCTTGGGGACGTTGTTACGCAACGGGGTACCGATCCTCAAATCACTCGAAATCAGCCGCGAAACTTCGGGGAATCGTGTTCTGGCAGAAGCGATTGGCGACGCCTCTGAGAACATCAGTGCCGGCGAATCCTTGGCCGCTCCGCTCGGCGCATCGGGCCATTTCCCCGTCACGGTGGTCGAGATGATCAGTGTGGCCGAGGAATCGAATACGCTGGACAGAGTGCTGGTCGAAATCGCCGATGGCCTGGAGAAGCGAACAACGCGTCGATTAGATCTCGCCGTACGACTATTGGAACCCATCCTGCTGTTGTTCCTGGCCGGTGCGGTGTTGTTTGTCGTGATCGCCTTGCTGATGCCAGTGATCAAGATGAGTAGTACGATATAATTTCCATGTAAGAACGTGTTTCGGAATCGGTTCCAATAAATTGCGGAGACCGCGTGTGCGTTGGGACTCCATTTTCAAAACACGTTCCAAGCAGCAACCGAGTAACGCGCGGTTGACTCGAGTCAGAAGATAATCGAGCGGTGAAAAGTCGTGTTGGAGTAAAGCGTCTTGTTCACGGCACGCAATGCCGTGCCACGCGTATTTTTCACGGCACGGAGTGCCGTGCCACACTGCGTCGGACCAGCCAGCACACACATTTTGACAACGAACTATCTATGGGAGCACTTGTTATGCGACGACCGAGAAGAAATCGACGCCGAGGCGGTTACGGGCGCGACGGTTTTACGTTGATGGAAGTCTTGCTCGTGTTGGCCATTCTGGTCATCCTCGGCACGTTTGCCGTGACCAACTTCTCCAAGGTGTTTGCCGGGGCCAAGGTCAAGGCCGCACAGAGCCAGCTCAGTGAATTCAAGACTCCGTTGAGCATTTATCAAATGGATGTCGGCACGTATCCCGACAACAACACCGGTCTGCAAGCGTTGCGGGTGGCGCCAGCCGATCTGGCTGACGGAAGTAAGTGGCGCGGACCGTACTTGAGTTCGGACATCCCCAAAGATCCATGGGAAAACGATTATCAATACGAACAACTTGGTCCTGAGGCCTACAAAATATTTTCCGCCGGACCGGATGGGCAAGCAGGCACCGAGGATGACATTATCGCCACGGTCGGTGAATAGGCTTTCGCGGATGCTACCACGCGGAACATAGTGCGTTGTGATCATGAATCGTCCAAATTCCAGATATTGTGCGCACAAGACGTTTTCGCGCTGCGGCAACGAGCCGCAGCGGAGCGCGCGGAGTGCATTTACACTGATGGAATTGATGCTCGTCCTGGCCTTGTTGGTTATCTTGGGCGCGATGGCATACCCAGCGCTTAAGGGTCCGTTTGAATTGCAGACCATGCGCAAGGCCGGCGAACTGGTCCGTGTCGAGCTGTGCAAAGCGCGACTCAAAGCAATGAAAACCGGCCAGGTTCAGATGTTCACGTTTGAACCTAATACAGGCAACTACAGCATTCAGCTGTACTACACCGAACAAGGTTTGCTCGAAGCCGATGCGACAATGAGCGGATTGGGGGCGAGCGGTTTTGGTGTTGGCGGCAGCGGCTCAAGAACCGCCACCGTTTCGCAAACGCATGAATTGCCCGAGCATATTGTTTTTGCGTCAGTAGAGGTGCAAGGCGATACACGTTCGATGCAACTCCAGCAACAAGCTCAGGGAGGCGGGGGAACCGCAGGGTTTGGTGCCGCAGGAACGGGACTCGCGCAAGGCCTCTCACCGATTCTCTTTTACCCCGACGGAACAGCCTCCAATGCGAAAGTGATTTTGACAAACGAAACGCAAAAGGCCTACGTCGTGGTTTCGCTGCGCGGCCTTACCGGTGTGGTGAAAGTCAGCGGTCTGGTGTCCGCCGATGAAATACAACAGATCCCCTAAGAACGCGTTTTAAAAATGGTTGCCAACGCAATACCGGTTCGATTTCAACCTCTATCGAGCAGCAGAAGAACCAAGCGATCTTCGGCTCCGAGCCGCCGTTGCGCGAATTCACAAACATGTTCAAAGAGAACGAAACGCGCGCGTACCGAGCGGCTGCGTGAACGCCTGGCGAACCCACGTTCTGGCGGCATGACCCTGATGGAAGTGATCCTAGCGATCGCGATTCTCGGCGGCTGCTTGGCCGTGTTGGGCGAAATGGTACGGGTCGGAGCGCGTGCGTCGCGGGCCGCGCGAATCCTCTCCACCGCCCAGCTACTGGCCGATTCCTTGGCCGCCGACATCACTGCCGGTGCCGCGGCTCCAGAATCGACCAACGGCATCATCGAACAGTTTGGTGGCACTTCGTGGGCCTACTCGGTGCAAGTGGAACAAGTGCAACAGGAAGGGTTGTTGGGCATCGTGATTACCGTGCGTGACAATCTCGATCAGTCGGGGCGCCCTACCACCTGCTCGATCATCCGTTGGATGATCGACCCGCAAATCGAATACGATCTGGAAAACGCTGCGGCGGAAGCCGAAGCGGCCAGTGGCAGCACGGATACCAGCGGCGGTGCAGATTCTGGTTCAGGAGCCGCCGGTGGCGATGCCGCGGCGGGAGGTGGTCGATAATGAGATGCCAACATACCCAAACGACTCGCACGCGTAATGAGGCTCGTCGGCCAAGGGGCATGACCCTGTTGGAAGTCATGCTTGCCCTGACGCTAACCGCGTTCGTCCTCGCGGCCATCTCGATGGCGATCGATCTGAACCTCCGCATGCTCGACAAACACCGCAACGATGTTGAACGCATTCAGGTAGCGCGCGCCGTGCTGCAGATGATCGCCAGTGACTTGCGTTCGACGGTCCAACCGAGCGAAGTCGATTTCTCGTCACTCGCCACTATGGCCGCCGCAGCGGCGGCCAGCGGTGCGTTGCCTCCCGAACTCGGCGGTGACGCCGCGGATTCAAGTGGTTCTTCAGAGAGCAGTTCAAGTGGAGCATCTGGCGATAGTGCGTCGGGTAGTTCAGGTGGCGGTTCGGGCGGTTCTCCGGGTGGACTCCCAGGTGGGCTCCCCGGTGGCATGACACCAGGCGACCTCGAAGATGCATTGGATGATGTGTTGGGTGGCGGTACCGGTGGTGGTTCAGGCGGCGCGACCAACTCGGGGGCGAGCGCCCCGGGAGGCAGTGACGCAGGCAGTACCGATCCGGGGGTGGGTGACAGTGGCGACTTGGGAGACACAAGCACGACCGAAAACACCGATATCGCGGCATCGGACGCGCCGCCCCCGGTACCCGGACTCTACGGGAACCAATACGAACTGCAAATCGATGTGGGACGTTTGCCACGCGTCGACGAGATGCAGCGCATGGTCGCAGCCAGCAGCATGGGCCAGGTACAGGACATCCCCAGCGACGTGAAAACGGTTGCTTATTTCCTTTACAATCCGACCAGCGGCACCGGCACAGGCGACTACCGGGACGCAGCCGGAAATCCTCAAGCGGGCCTCGTGCGCCGCGTGTTGGATCGCGCCGTGACACTCTACGCGTCCGACAATGCCAGCTCCAGTTCGCTGCAGAGTGCCGGCGAAGTAGTCGCTCCGGAAGTCGGCATGCTGCAGTTTGAGTATTTTGACGGCATGCAGTGGTTGTATGAATGGGACAGTCAAGAGCTAGGCAGCCTGCCCATGGCCGTTCGCATCACCATCGTGATGAACCCCCACAGTGCTGCCCAGATGACCAGTTCCCGCGTGCCGACGCCAACGAGTCAAGTCGGCACGGACATGACAGGTGAAACCTATTCGCTGACCGTACGGTTGCCAACGGCGCGCCCTGCGGAGACAACGACGACGGATCCGAGCGGCATGGAAGCAGTCGGGCTGTGACGGCATCGAGCCGAACCAACTTTGTGACCGATCACGCTTAGCAACGTGAGGCATTTGGAAATTGTTAATGACAGAGCAACAATGCAGCCGTGACCGAGCACGGCGGCAACGAAAACCGCGGCAACGAAGACGGCGGCAACGAGGAATGATCCTGGTGGTCGTTCTGGTCGTAGTGGCTTTGTTGACCTTGGCCGCGTACACGTTTGCCGAGCTTATGGCGACGCATTATGGCGCGGCGAAACTCAACGGGCGGCAACTGCAGGCGCGGATGCTGGTCGAATCGGGCGCCGCGGCGGTACGGCTCTACCTTATGCAAGACGATGCGGCACGCCAAGAAGCGGGCGGGCACTACAATAACCCCACGTTCTTTCAGGCCGTGCCGGTCGTCGCGAGCAACGATCCGACACAGCAGGCAAACTTCACCGTGCTGGTCCCGAACCTTGACGATGAAGGCAACCTGGGAGGAATACGTTACGGGTTGGAAGACGAGTCGGCACGACTCAATATCAACGCGCTTCCCGAGCTCGACAAGTTGCAAGAGAATGGTGGGCGCGATCTGTTGATGGGATTGCCCGGCATGACGGAAGATGTGGCGGACGCGATTCTCGATTGGATGGATGAAGATGACGAGCCGCGCGAGTATGGCTGCGAGTCGGACTATTATCAAGGCATCAATCCGCCCTACTACGCCAAGAACGGACCACTTGATACCGTCGAGGAACTGCTGCTGGTACGTGGAGTGACGCCCGATCTGCTGTTCGGCATGGACACCAATCGCAACGGCATGATTGACGCACACGAATCGAACCAGGCCGGCATGGCGGGAACCGGAGCGACCACGACAGGCTCGACCGCCATCGACACGTCGCTCGGTTCAATGGATCGTGGTTGGTCCGGCTACTTGACATTGTACAGTCAGGAAAAGAACGTCAACGCGCTGGGGGAACCACGCATTGATTTGAATATGGACGATCTGAACGTCTTGTATGAGAGCCTGACCGCCACACTCAACGAAGACTGGGCCAAGTTCATTGTGCTCTACCGCCAGAACGGCCCCTATGATGGCTCGGAAACGGGCAAGGACATGACGGCGGTCGAAGTTGACCTAAGCAAGGAAGGGAAAACCAAGTTTGGCCAGGTTTTGGACCTGATTGGCAAAAAGGTGGAGGCGCCGGGAGGGGGTGACAACAAGACGGTTGTTGGACCAGTGTTCCCAGAAACGCTATTGGAAATGGCGGTCTACATGCCGCTGTTGATGGACGCGGTCACCGTCGTCAATGTGCAGGCGATTCCGGGGCGGATCAACATCAATCAGGCTCCTCGAGCGATCTTGATGGGCATTCCTGGTATCGAGGAAGAAACGGTCGACCAAATCATTAATGAACGGATGGTCGAAACAACGGAAGACACTCAGGCAGCGCGGGCGCATGAAACGTGGTTATTGACGTCCGGAGTGGTCACACTCGACCAAATGAAGCTGCTCACCCCCCTCGTTTGCGCTGGCGGCGATGTGTTTCGTGCTCAAATTGTCGGTTATTACGAGGACGGCCGTGCCGCCTCGCGTGCGGAGGTAGTATTTGATGCTACCGGTGCGGTACCACGCATAGTATCCTTTAGAGATATCAGCCATTTGGGGCGTGGTTACCCCCTGGAGGTCCTCGGGCTCCGCATGTCGTCATTTGGCAGCGCTGCAACCGCGCGTCCTTGAGCGTCGGCCGATTCCGGTAATTGCCAGGTTGGAACGATCGGACTGCCGTGACACCCGCGCACGGTATTGAACGTTCGGCGCGCTGATTGTTCGGCGCTCGATGGGTTCACACGGAGGGTGGCACTTTCTTTTTGCGTGAGAGGTAACATAGTAGCGATGGCGAAACTTATAGCACTCGAATGGGACACGCACGAAGCGCGTGTTGCCGTCGCCAGCCCCCGTGGCAACGACCTGGTGGTTGAGCAGGCGTTCGCGGTTCCGCTGATCCCCGGGCCGGATGACCAGGCTCCCACGATCAGCCAGGTGGGCGAACAGTTGGCTGAAGTGTTGCGTGCCAAAGGGCTCATTGGCGGCGACGGTATGGTCGCACTGCCACGGTCCAGTATCGAGCTGCGCACGATGACGCTGCCAAAAGCGCCGCCCGACGAAATCCCCGACATGGTTCGGTTCCAGGCAATGCAGGCCTTCACGTCGATCGGCGATGATTGGCCGCTTGACTTCGTCGAACTCGATGCGCACGACGATTCGATCAACGTGTTGGCGGCCGTTGTCTCGCCTAAACTGGTCGCACAGGTTCAGGATGTATGCGCGGCAAGTGATCTCAAGGCACGACGTTTGGTCCTGCGTCCCTTCGCGACCGTGGCGTTGCTGCATCGCTACGAATCGATCGATGTCTTTCGAGACAGTCTCATTGTCGACATGCTGCCCGACGGAGCCGACTTGACCGTCACATCCAACGGCCACGTCGTCTTCATGCGATCCGTCCGTTTACCGATGGGCGACGATGAGAAAGCGCAAGTCACGGCGCTGATCGGCGAATTGCGTCGCACCATCGGTGCCGCACAGAACCAGATGGGCGACCGCCGCATCGAGCAGATCATCATCTGCGGCGACCCGTCGCAGCATGCTGCGTTGCAGCAGCGCGTTGCCGATGCCCTGTCACTCGATGTCGTGCCGTTTGCTCCCTTCCAAGCCGTGCGAGTGACGCGGCAATTGAAGCAAGATCTGCCAGAAGATTCCGGCCGCTTTGCACCGCTGTTGGGTATGCTTGCCAGCAAAGCCACCGGTGCCGACAGTACCCTCGATTTTCTGAACCCACGCAAACGGCCCAAGCCGCCAAGCAACAAACGGCGCAATGTCGCCGTTGCGGTTGGAGTGGCTGTCGTTCTGGCCGTCGGCGCCTTTGTCATCACGATCCAGAAACACACAATGGACGACGAGATCGCTCGATTGACTAAGGAATCGGTGGCCCTCGATGCGGCTGTCGATAGGGCGCGCAACCTGGTTGCTCAATCCGATCGTATTAAGGTCTTCACCAATGGCGATATCACGTGGCTCGATGAAATGCGCGAGGTGGCCACGCATTTGCCCGACGCAGACCACGTCATCCTCCGAGAGATTTCCATGGGCGCGGATCGGGCCGGTGGCGGTCGCATGGTGCTCAAAGGAAACGTCTGCTCTGCCGACGTGATCGCCCAACTTGAACAGTTGTTGCGCTATGGCGACAACACCGTGCGTGGCAAGATGGGCGTGATCGATCGATCGAATCCAGACTACCCCTATCAACTCAACACCACCATTCACGTCCCACCCGACGTGCAGGAGAACGGCCATTCGCTCGGCCGGCCCGAGCTGGATTCCCAAACGAAAGACAGCCAGGATGATGCGGCCGATAAATCTGACGATGAGTCAGCCGATGAGTCAGCCGGTGAGTCAGCCGGTGACGCGAAGCCGGCCAACGACATGAGTGAAACAGCCGCACAACCCGAGGAGCCAAGTGTTGAGGGCAGTGTGGATGAAAGTGAATCCACACCGAGTGCCGAGCCGACGCTGGAAGGCACGCCCGTCGAGCCGGACGCCACCCCTGTGGCCCCAACGAAACCAACACCGTCCAAAGCAGAAGCTGCAAAGTCCGGAGAGCCCCAGTCTGAACCGATCCAGTCTGAACCGGTGAAGGCCGAGCCTGCGGCAACAGCGCCGGCCGCCAAGACGGAGGCGAAGAGCCCTGCCGCTGCAGCGGAGCAATCCGATGGCGCTGAATCGAGTGCAACGAAAAAGGAACCTGGAGCGTCCGAGGCTCCGCCAAATAACCCCACCGAGGCTTCAGGGCAAGGGGCAGCTGTCAAGGAAGGAGGGCAGGCGTCATGAATCAACGTGAACGAATGCTGGCCATCGTTGTCGGTTTCTTGGTTGTGGGTGCGGGCCTGTTTTACGGTACCAAGAGCATCACCAAGATATTCACCAGTCGCAGCGAAACAATCGCGAAACTGCAGGATGACATTGACGGCAAGGAAGTGCTGCGCCATCGGGGGAGCATTGCCCGACGTGTGTTGGATGAATATGCGAAGCGATCATTGCCGGGTAACCAAGAGCTTGCCAATTCGCGTTACCGCGCCTGGTTGCACCAATGGTGTAAGCAAGCGAAGATCGAGCGGGCCAACGTAAACTACATATCGAAGCAACAGGTCCTGCTGGACAAGGAACCGATATTTGATCAACACACATTCTCCGTCAGTTGCCAGGCGACGCTCCCCCAGTTGGTAGCGCTGCTATACGAGTTCTATTCGGAAGATTATCTGCATCGCATCAAGACGATGACGGCCGTTCCATTAGGAAAAGACAAGCAACTGTTGGTAAATATATGGGTCGAGGCTTTGGCATTTCCGGGCGTTGCGGACCACGAGCTGGTAGCCATGCCGTCGCAGCGATTGGCATTCGATAGTCTGGACAAATACTATGACGTGATCGTGGAGCGCAACCCCTACTCTCCCGCCAATGAGCCGCCGAAATTCGCGGGCGACCAAACCGAACGAGGTATTGTAAACCGGCGAATGTCTTTCAAACCAAGTGTGGATGATCCCGAAAAAGGACAACTCACGTTTCGTGTTGACCACGACGGCCTCGAAGGACTGACCATCGATCCCCAAACGGGGAAGATCGAATGGACGCCCGACAAAGTGGGCGAGTTCGAGGTATTGGTCTATGCAACCGATGATGGGTTGCCGGCCAAGGAATCATCACAGAAGATACGGCTGGCCGTGGCCGAACCTCCTCCGCCACGCGAAGATCCGCCTCCGCGGCGCACGTTTGACGAAGCGAAGTACACCTTTGTCACTGGCATCGTCGAAGTCAACGGCCGCCGCCAGGTCTGGTTGACGTTACGCACCGAAGGCAAACGACTGCGATTGTTTGAAGGGGACTCGTTCCAGGTTGGATCGCTGGAAGGCAAGATCCTGCGCATCCACGAGCGTGAAGTCGAAATCAAGACGCCTAACCAGGTGTTGAGTGTCCGGTTCGGCCAGAACCTGAGTGAAGGCCACGTGCTGAGCACCAACGACGAAGAGGTCGCTACGGCAGAGCGATCCTAGTACCGCCGTGGCCTGGGATTCCACGGCCAGGCAGGGATAGGAATTCAGCTGCAAGAAGCCCGCTATCGCCAAAACGCCCCTTCTTAATCGACCGGCACTGCCCCAAGTGCCGCGCGCATGAACGGCGTGAGTGGGCCGAGAAGCTCGAACGTGACCTGCTGCCGGTCGAATACCATCACTTGATACTGACCCTGCCGCGCTCCTTGACTCTGTTAGTGATGACGCTCGCTGACGTGCTCTATGCGAAAGTCATGCGTGTGCCACTGCATGATCAGACGCGGATTCTATTGCGATAGGCGTCGCCCAACAGTTGACCGCAACTTCTGGTCGCCGCATTGATCACGCAGTGCGCGCCGCCAACCGGTTTCCCAATCGCGATGAGAATTGTTAGGCATCGCACACTGCTCCGCCGAAGCGGCGATGACTTGGATGACCGTTACGAACGTTGCCTGGAGTGTCTTTGGCTACCCAGGGTTGCGTTTCGTGGCGTCGCCACTGCGCTGCACCCTGGGCTTCCATAGCGCGGCCCTTGTCAGGGCCGCCCGCTGCAACACCGTGTCGCTGGACGATGACATCGAGGTGTCACATGCCAGTGCGGTGTGACGCGATCGGCCTGCCAGGCCGCAAAGGGAGACGAATCGGTGACAGCTGCCCCTGTGTCGGCCCGCTGGGCCTTTGGGTGTTTTTTCTGAGCGTTTCCGGAGCCTTACGACTCCGGCAAAGGCTGTATCGACCCTCCGGGCCGAAGCGTGCGGTAACTGCGGTCCGTTTGGCCCTGCGTGTGGTCGGTGGGTGGGTCTGCGGTTAGCCAGTCAAACTGCTTCACTTGGCAGGCAACCAGACAGGTAAGGGGCGTCTGACGTGCAGCCACCGAATGTGCAGGCACGGTTTGCGTTTTGTGCCAGCGCGATTGCAATAGATGGCGTTGCGAAGAGATAACCTTGTCCATGCTCGGGAAAGACCCCCGAGCCACTTTACCCTACTTGCCCATCCCTCCCTATCACCCGCCAATCTATTTGAATTGATTGGAGTGACTGTACCGGTTGTGCCGATTCTACCAAACGAGTGGATTCTCGTATCGATACCGGCACGCGCATCGAGGGGTCAGGTTCGATGATGTGGTTCGCGAGGGAAGGCAACGACATGGTGAAGTGTAATCAGCTTCGTGAGAGTGACTGGAATCGAACTATGCGTCATCTGATTGTGGTGTTCTGTTGGGTCGCGATGGTTTGCTGTGCACCGCACCCGACAGCGGCTCAAGCGCCCGCCACCACTGGCACGGCGACCTACGGACCGTACAGCGGCGGCGCGGTCGGCGGCGGTGCATTTGTGCCAGCGAGATCCAATATGCTGGCCCAGGCGCCGCAGGCGAGCTCCACGACGGCATCGCCGGAGTTTCCCGTGTTGGGCAACTCGAGCCAACCGGATGCTCAACCCGTACCACGCGGCCGAGTCAAAGGGTATTCGGTCGATGCGATTAAATTGGACGCTGTCGCGGCCTCGCTACGCATGCGTTTTCCCGAGTCCAAGGGCGTGCGAATTGTGGCGGACCAGCGAACATCGCAATTGGTCATCGTCGCGTCGGACGACGTTCACCAGCAGATCGGTGCCTACCTGCGACAGGCGGGAAGCACGTCACCCAATCTAGCCGCTCGGGAACTCCGTCGAGTACCACGGGTGTCGGCGCAACGTTACCGGTTACAGAACATCACCTGGCGCGAGTTTGAACGCAGTTTGCGTTCATTATGGGGTCCCAGCCTCACAATCGCACCTGACGCAACGGGCGAAGTCAGTTCGGTCTACGCGGCGGACGACCCACACGGCATGCCACTCTTGCGTGTGAATCACCTGACCAACGAAATCAGTTTCGGCGCCAACGGGGCTTCAAATCGTTCGTGGCGCCAGATCGCGATTGCGCTGGACCGCGCTCAAAGCACGCGTAACGGGACGACTCAGCTGGTGGCGTTACGCCGCGCCGACCCGGCCAAAGTGAGTGAGGCGGTCAGCGCCATTCGAGATGCCGCATTGCGTACGACTCCCGGCGAGACAGTGACAGCGGTGCCACTGCCTCAAGCGGACCCTCGGCCGGACGCCACGAACAAATTGGTATCGATGATCTTCCAGCCGGCCGGACAAGACGCCCAAGGCACACCCGCTCCAAAACAACCGGCCGGGCAAGCTGCTGATCAGGCTGGCGGTCAAGCCGGTGCAGAGGCCGATGGCGCCGCGGACGCGGCTGAAGACGAACCTGTCGGGCTGTTAGGGGATGTCCAGATCGAATACGTTCCCGAGCTGGGCGTGATCATTCTACGTGGCAACAAGCGGGATGTGGCACGTGTTCGCGCCATCATCAGCGAGATTGAAGCGCAGAGCAAGGAGACGAGCCCCGAAGTGGAAGTGGTCAGCCTCGAACACACCAACAGCGAAGCACTTACCGAGATTCTCACGCAGATCTACGAAGACGTATATGCAGCTCGCCAGGGCTCGATGAGCATCACCGCACTGGTCAAGCCAAACGCCATCTTACTGGTCGGACGCGTGGAGAACATCAAGACGGTGCAGAATTTGATCACCAAGCTGGATCAACCCGTGGCGCCCGATACACAAATCAAGGTCTTTCAACTGTTGCACATGCCCGCCGCAAGCGCGCAGCAATACCTTCAGGATTTCTACGGTGCGACGACCGGCACGACAACCCAGAACTCGCAACAGGGCCGTGGCCTGGCGCCGCGCGTCGTGGTGATTGGGGATGTCCGCAGTAACAGCGTCATCATTCAAGCAAGTCCACGTGATCTTGCCGAAGTTGAGGATCTGCTGGCGCAGCTTGATGTCGACAAGACTGCAGCCACACTGGAAGTTCGGATATTCCCACTGCAAAACTCGCTGGCCACCGATCTGGTCGCCGTGCTCCGCGTCACGTTGGGGCTGCAGAGCTCGGGTGGTGGAACCACGGGCCAATCGGGGGCAGGTGCCGTACCGTTGCCCGAGAACCTTACGTCACGGAGCGTACAGATTGTCGGCATCGATCAAGCCGGAAACAAGATCGTCAAAGCCGGCCTGCTGACCGACGTGACGATTGCCGCCGACGACAACTCGAACGCCTTAGTCGTCAAAGGGCCGGCGACCAGCATGGGACTGATCGAAGCGTTGGTCAAGCAGTTGGACAAGATCCCTTCGGCCGAATCACAAATCAAAGTGTTTCAGATCCGCAACGGCGATGCCACGAACCTGACGCAAATGCTGCAGACACTATTTGGTCAGCAAGTTACCGCCGGCCAGGTCGGCGTTTTCTCGCAAACCGTCGGCCGCACGTTTGGCGCTCAGCAAACACTCTCACAGAGCACGGCTGGCGAGAGCTCTTTGATTCCACTGAACTTTGGCGTGGACGCTCGGACTAACAGTATTATCGCTTCCGGCTCGCGCGGAGACCTGAGTGTGGTCGAGGCGATCTTGTTACGGTTGGATGAGAGCGATCTGCGCGAGCGCAAATTGATTGTCTATCGCCTGAACAACGCGCCAGCCCAACAGGTTGCAGAGTCGCTAACCGCTATCCTGGCAAATGAATTAACGTTGCTACAACAACAGCAACAACAGCAATTCTCGTTGATCAGCCAGTTCGAGTTCATTGACCAGCAGGTATTTGTGGTACCGGAGATCATTAGCAATACGCTCATTGTCAGTGCGACACCCGATAAGTTTGAACAAATCACCGACGTCATCCAAGACCTTGACCGGCGCCCACCCATGATCATGATCCAGGTCGTGGTCTGTCTGGTGCGTTTGAGCGACAATGAGGAGATGGGAGTCGAGCTGGGCATCCAAGACTCGATGCTATTCGATCGCGGCAGCGTCGCCAACGGCCTCCTTGACCCAGGATTCGACTTCGTGAACCAGTCATTGGGTAATGCCGTACCGGCCGCACGAGGCCTGCTTGCCGGCCAGGCATTTGGCGCATTTGGCGTCGGACGATCGAGTGCGACTCAGGGGTTTCCCGGTCTGGTGCTCTCGGCCAGCAACGAGTCAATCAGCATCTTGATTCGAGCCTTAGTTAACCAATCGCGTGCCCAAGTGCTCAGTCGGCCGCAGATCATGACACTCAACAACGTACCGGCATCCGTGTTGGTTGGCCAGCGCATACCCCAGATCACCGACTTCCAAACGTTAGCGACCGGGGGAACCGTCAACTCGGTCGATCTGGTTGATACGGGCGTATCGCTCGGCGTGATTCCACGCGTGACACCTGATGGCCTGATCATCATGGACATTGAAGCAAATGACTCACGTGTTGGCGACCCGGCCGAGGGGATCACGATTGGTGTTTCCGATGGTATCCCGATTCAGTCGCCGATCTACGACGACATCACGGCCATCACGACCATCGCTGCGCGCAGTGGCCAGACGGTTGTTTTTGGCGGCCTGATTCAAACCAGCCGCACCGATACATTTCGCGGTGTCCCCTACCTGGCACAGTTACCGGTCGTCGGCCATCTGTTCCGTTTCGACACACACAACGATGAACGAACTGAATTGATTTTCTTCTTGACACCGCACATCGTGATGGATGATGCGGACATCGAGATGCTGAACCAGCGCTAAGCCGAACGGATGAGCTGGTGCCTGGCCGATGTCATCGAGGTCCACGGTGATCCCGGCTTCCGCGGCAATGCCAGCGATCCATGGAGCAGTGGCACGCCGGTCATCTATCCCCATGTCGATCCGACGGCCGAGAGTGTCCTCATGCAAGAGGGCGTCGAAAGGATCGACGTCCCCGAAGTGACCGAAGGAATGGTTCCGCACAGCGCCGAGCCTGGACAGGAACCGTTCATCCTGCCGCCCGAAAAGCGGACCGAAGGCAAACCGTTTATTCTGCCGCCCAATCAACGGCGACCGAACAAACCGTTCATCTTGCCGCCGGCCGAGAGAGAGCCGGGCAAACCGTTCGTGGAATCACCCCGTGAGTCACGGCGTCAACCGCCGCGTGTGCCGGGCGAAATTATCGAACAGGCAAACACATGGAAACCACCGAAATTCTTTGCTCCGTGGAGGCGTCGCGCGGACCGTGCCGAATCGACGGAAGAAACGCCACCGCAGCCTCACTACGGTGCGACGTCGCCAGCGGCACGGCCAGCACCGAGCCAACCGGGCGTAGTGCCGGTCGAATACCGCACAAAACCTGGCTCGACCATCAATAACAACTATCCACCGCCCCCATTCCCAACCGCACCGCATTGACCGAAGCGTGCCCAGCGGACAATGGGTCCCCGGCACACGTGTTGAAGGCGAGTTGGACGAGCGGCCTAGTACGAATGTAAGTCCGTTCCAGGTGTTGGTTACACGGTTACGAATACGGGAATGCTGTCATGACGAATCGCCTTTCTATTCGTTTTGTGTTGGCCGTGTGCGGCCTCGTCGCGATGTGTGCCGGTTGCACCACGCTCGACCTCAAGAAACCACCCGTTCCGTGGCCGAGCAAGGCCGAAAAAGAGTACCAAACCCCGGGGCGCATTATCGCCGTCTGGACCGACACGGTCTACCAGCATCCAGGCAAAGCACCCACGCGCGGATTCGGTGGCCGCGTGTACTTCTATAGTGCCGAGGGAAAAGTTATTCCGGTAGATGGCCAGCTGGTCGTTTATGCGTATGACGATTCAGCAGCCGAAATGAACTACGACCAACCGACGCGTAAGTATGTCTTCACCGCCGAACAACTGACGCGATACTACAGCGAGTCATACCTGGGGGCATCCTACAATATCTGGATCCCTTGGGACGGCATTGGCAACGAAGAAAAGAGCATCTCGCTGTTCCCCGTCTTCGTCGACAAAGCGGGCCGCATGGTGCGTGGGAATTTCGCCAGCAACCGTTTGCCAGGCCGTCGCGTCAAGACGGAAGAAGAGGAGCGTGGGTTCTACGTAGCTCCCCACGTGAAGCGCCGCCAAAAGTCGAGCCCAACGCATCGAGGGGTCGCCCAAGTCCAATACCAATCGCCAATCGGGGATGAACGAGCCGAGGAGGCGAAGAAAGAAACCGGATTACGCACCACAACGATTCGAATCCCGCGGAGCATGGCAGAACGCATGGCGGCCGCACCCGGCATCATCCTCCAACCACCGCAAAACCCGCAACCGGTACGAGTCTCATCCACACTCAACCACTTGAACCGTGCCGCAGCTCAAGCCGAGCCCAGCACCAATCAGCAGAGAGCGCTGAACCGGTCGGCATGGAGAAACGCCACTCAACCAACGCGCCAATTCGTACCAGCCGGCACGCCTTCCAACGCGCCACCTTCCAACGCGCCACCTGCCAACGCGCCACCTGCCAACGCGCCACCTGCCACCGCACCCTCAAACAATGCGACTCATGTCTATCCCACCAACGGCACCGGCATTGACAACGCACCGCTGGGCCAACAGGGGTTTACTGGCGTCGGGGCACAGGACTCACTTTCGGCGAAGTCCCG
>JAJRVM010000301.1 GCA_024277285.1 Planctomycetota bacterium | reverse complement strand
GAGCCCCATCAAGGAGCCCCATCAAGGAGCCCCATCAAGGAGCCACTGTGCACTGCCGTTGTAACCCACGACCACCGCAAGCGGATCGTCAAAACACGCACATCTGTTCGCGCAGTCAGAGGCCTGGCACACTCGCTGGACAGCGCCACTTTGGACGCAAACTCCAGACCCCAACGGCCTTGTGCCGTTGGTGAATCAGTTTGCATGGCTAGCCGGGGCACCGCCGAAAATCCCCCTTCTCTCCCGCGTCTGCCGCCTCTGGCGGCAGACGCGGGAGAGAAGGGGGAAATCATCTCGATTGCCTCCTAGCTTGGCAAACTGATTCACCTGCCTGCCAAGCAGGCAGGGGCCTTAAGGCCAATAACCTACTACCTGGAAACATGTTACGGGTTTTGGTTCAGATAAAGTGGCGCTGTCGCACTAGGCTTTGGTTCAACCTGAACTTCGGATTGGGTGTCACTGGCAATGCCAGTGCTCGCATGGCTATGCAAAACGTTCGACAGCGCGGAGACAGCTAGTACCGAATTCTTGGCTGGGCCAGCGCACTAGCTGTCACACGCGGCGTCGATACGTTCGGCGAGTTCCTGCCGTGTAATCGTGCGGACGAGGAACTGTTTGTCGGCACTGGTCTCACCCGAGATGAGCGTCAATTGCGCGCGTCGCAGAGATAGTGATTTGCAGAGCAGTTTGGCAATCGCCTTGTTGGCTTTGCCCTTCTCAGCGATTTGGGTTACTGCCACTTTGAGCGCTCCGGCATGGAGCCCTCGGATTACATTGGCACGCGCACCGGGCTGCGCACGCACTGGCAGGACGACGCCATCGGCATGCTCGGCTAGTTCGATCACCCGCGAATCCCTTCAAACAATGCGCTGCCAACGCGCACCATCGTGGCCCCTTCCTCAATGGCGATCGTGTAATCGGCGCTCATCCCCATTGACAGCTGACTCAGCTTAATCTGGTCCGGACAAACACGCTGCATGCGGTCGCGCAGTTCTCGCAGCTCGGCGAATTGGCCTCGCGCTTGCGCAGCGTCACTCGACCGTCCGGACATCGCCATCAGACCACATATATCGAGCGCACTCCAATGATCGAGGCGTTCGGCGAGGGGCATAGCTGCTTCCGGCATCAGGCCGGTTTTCTCGGTGTCGCCGGAGATATTCACTTCCAATAAGACGTTCAGCCGGTGATCGGCGCGGCGCGCTTCGTGATCCAAGCTGTCCAGCAGCCGCGTGCTGTCGACCGAGTGAAGACAGGTTAACAACGGGAGCGAACGGCGGATCTTGTTGCGTTGGAGATGGCCGATCATGTGCCATTGAATCGGCAGATGCTGCAGTGAAGCGGCTTTCGCCCAGAGCGACTGCGGACGGCTTTCCCCCAGCGTCAAACAACCGGCACGGGCGAGACTTTCAGTGATCGCGCTATCGACGTATTTGGTGACCCCGATCAGGGTAACGTCCCGCAGTTGTCTGCCACTGCGCCGTGCCGCGTCGGCCATCGCGGCGCGCACGCTGGCCAAGTTGTCCTCCAGTCGTTGTTCGTATCCTGTTGCCATGGTCGCGCCACCGTTACTCGATCTCGATCAGCTCTTGCAAACATCCTTCGTCGTCGAACCTGGCTGTTACAAATTCTTGCGAAAGATTTTGCCCAAGTAGCGTTCGATTGCTACGTGGGGCGAGTGAGCGGTAAATCAGCCACTGCTTGCGTCCAAGTTGCACTCGAAAGCCAGCCGCGATGTCGGGGCCCTGAATCTCCAACTGTTCGGCGACAGTCAACTGGCGCCACGTCCGTTTTTCGAGCCAACGCCGCGATAAGAGATCGACGAACAAAGGCGCGTAAAGTCGCCGCGCCGACGCCTGCATGCTCAGACACAGCTGCTGGCTGTCCAGTTGCAAGCTGCCGTTGGTTGCCGCGCGGCGCCATTCCGGTAGGGCGATCGGCAGCACGGTGCAAAGAGGCCGACTGTTCTTGAGATAACCTTCACACGTCGCCTCTTCGCCCAGAAACGCGATGTCCTCGGCTAGTGGGAAACGGCAGGCGTAGCTAATGTCAGCTTCTGCCGGACCGAGAACCGCATCGGCTTGGAGCAGGAAGTGGTCGTGCCGTGCAAGCAACAATTGCCGCTGAACTCTCCATCCGCCCTCGTACGCGGCCTCTAATTCCAAGTAGTCGACATCGTCGTCGGTGAACCAACAGACTTCTGTCCAATCGCTGGTCATTGCCAGAACGCTGCGGTCGATCTGCAGTTCTGGACTCGTGTCGCCCGACCAGATGACGCGTCCACCTACGCACAATTCGCTGCGTATGCGGCGATCGCTAAACAAGCAACTGAATTGTGGACTCTTACGTGACCATTTTGAACGCATGAAACAAGCCTCGGACCATTCCGAGTACACCGATGGCTCGGGTAACTTACGCGTTTGCCGCGCGGATAGCTTGCTGGTCGCTCCTGGCAACATGTGATCGGCGATCTTGATATCGAGCTGATCGCCACCTTCGGCCAGGGCGATTTGCGATAGGTCGGGACACCAGTCGCCACTCACCCCACGCGCGAAAACCAATGAGCCATCCGGTCGGCTCAAACGTAAAGATTGCCGCACGACCCACTCATACTGGTTGCGACCGCCCGCATCGAAGCAATCCCAGTCGGTGGTCGCTCCCAACAGGCTGCAACGAGTCCAGATGGCCAACAACTGGCGATAGTGGTCGAGCAAACGTGCGTTAACGAGTCCTTCTCCATCGGTCAGCTCGACAATCCCAAACGACAAGGCTGCTCGAGCCGTTCGACGGAGCGCCTTGAATCGGGTGATCTCGGGCAGTAAATAGGCGAGCGTCAGAGGCAGTTCGCCGCAAAGTAACTGATGCACGACCGGGTCATCATGTGGCGCCAGTCCGCCTGCCACTTCCACCGTCTCTTCCAATCGCGCTAACAGTGTTCGCCAATCCGTTTCTGAGACCATTGGACTGATCCGGGGCAATGCATGCGCCCACCCTAGACACTCCAGTGCAAACAGACCGTCCGGATTGCGTCCAGACGCTGCGTCGAGCCATTGGCGCAACAGTGAAACGACCTCGGCGGAAGCGAACCGTTTCGCTCGGTTCAAGCGAGTGAGCTGCTTCAGTAGCTTCGGTGGCTTGAGCTGTTCGTATTGGTTCGGCAGAGCCCACATGAGTGGGTGGGTATTGGCGTTCTCAAGCAGGTCGAGCAGATCCGCCGGGACCGAGCGAGTTGACAAATGCTTAACCCAATCGGTCCACAAGTCGGATGCCGGTAAATCCGGACCATTTAATCGAGGCGATTTGTTCTTCGCCTTCGTGCCACTGCCTTTAGGCGGTTTGGTCTTGTTCTTCGATCGCTTGGAAGAAGCTGTCGATAGGGTCTTTTTGGACATCCTCAATCACCGTCACAAACGTAGTATGGTCCGCCCCGATGGGGGCACACCGCGTGGTGGGTTCCGAAGTTAGCGAACGCACGAAACGTGGCACCGCACGACGTACCATGAGGTTCCCCGGGACCGACGGTCCACATGTGCTTCGATGCGCAACGTTATGACTCTGATCCTAAAACGCGTTACTTTATCCAATGCACACGCACCGTCGGCATAACCTTGGTCTGAGAAACCTCCAGCACTCTGGATTTCTGGCTCTCAACTGCGGACTCTTGCATTCTGGACCTAGTGCCGCTCGCAACAGCCTTTCGATCGGCTATTGTTGGTTCGCTATTTTATCATGCTCGCCTAAGATACGCTGCGCCCCATCCCAGACACGTATGGTACGAAACGCCATTTCTTGTTGTGTTGGTCGGAGGTTCCGTGTGGCTCGGGAATCTTTCCCGAGCGAGAGTGGCACGGCACTCCGTGCCGTTGCTTGCCGCTTCTCAACGTTTGGCGGCAGTAGAATTGGTGTCTTTTCAGACGCAGCCAACGTCTGAATCGCTTGGCAGCTGAGTCGCCAGGCAATCGCATGGCTTCGACGCCCGGGTATGTGACGCCTGCGGAAGACTTGGTGGCCCCTGTCTGCGCAGTATTCGGCTTTCTGGTCAGCCCAGGCCAAGCCCGTGAGCAGCTCTGACTCAGGCAGACGCTGCGATCGGCTATACTGATAAAGATTACGAAAAACCGTGAACGGTTACGTGCAACAAGACCGACTCGACGAGTAGAATTAAGTGTGTCGGCTTGGATTATCCGCAGTTCGGCGACAGTTTTTGCACAACGGCCTCAGGCGGCGCTGAGGCGTCGTCACTGTTCCATCGCGGCGAGTTTTAAGGATCATTCACCATTGGCAGGAAACGGAACCATGCAACAACGGCTTAAGTCCGTCACGATCCAACTGGCGGCCAGAAATGGCGGCTTGGATCAGGTCGATCGCTCGATTTACCCTCGATCGGCATGCGGTCGTCAGGTCAATTCGTGCTTTCTCGGCATCTTCCTGTTGGTATTGGTGCTTGCTCAGGGCAGTGCATGGGGCCAGCAGCCGACGGCCGACGACGGAGAGGTGGCGCCAAACGAATCGACGCGACGAATCAAACCGGAATTACCTTTCAAACCAGGTAAGAACTGGCTCCGTTCGACTCTTGACTATGAAGTTTGGATCGATCTGAAAAAGAAACAGATCTTGGTGGGGGGCAGAATTTGTCTTCGCGAGGGGCTGCTGGAGATGTTTTCGTGCCCGGTCGGAACAAAGGAACACGAGGCGATTGTCTCGGCCAACACGCCAGCTCGGTTCGTTCATGCAGGTTTGGTTGCCATCGGCGCTCGGCCTGGCCCACCGGTCCAATTCCAGCCCAAATACAAACCGGCACAAGGGACGGAAGTGGAAGTCACGGTGATTTGGAAGGACCTTAAAGGGAAAGAACATCGCGTACGTGCCCAGCAGTGGGTCAAGCAAACGAAAACCGGAAAGGCCTTGGAGTATCCGTGGGTGTTCGCCGGCAGCGGGTTCTGGACGGACGAGCGGACCGGCAAACAGTACTATAACGCGGATGGTGGCGAGTTCATTTGTGTGTCAAATTTCTCCACCGCCATGCTCGATCTTCCCGTCGAGAGTAGTGATGCGAATGACACGCTCATGTTCTGTGCTTTCACGGAGCGGATTCCGCCGCGTGGCACACGCGTCTACTTGTTGCTCACGCCGAAGCTCAAAAAAGCCAAAGTGAAAGTGGATCCGGACGGCAAGGAGAAAAAAACGACGCCAAAGAGTGGGACGGCAAAACCTTCGGCGTCGGACCAAGAACCAACCAAAGAGCAACCGGGCAAGACGCCGACCAAAGAAAAAGCAGATGCCGGGCCGTAGCCTGGGATTCTATCCAGGCATGGATGGGGCTCCAGCTGCAAGAATCCAGCTATCGCCAGAACGCTCGAATAAGCGTATTCCGCAACGCGTCCCCTGTTTAATCAACCGGCAATAGTAATTCGCCTGGAAGGGCAATGTCGTCCATGCTCGGGAAAGATTCCCGAGCCACACAGCGTTCTCTTCGTCTGAACAGACCGCAATTCGATTGCCCGATGCGTTGTTCACACGGCGACGCGTCGCGCACGTTTGAGCAACAAGCAGAAGATGCGTGCGATATTCCACGCGTCGTCGACGCCGCGATGGTGTGCACCTTCCATGGTCAATCCAAGGCGTTGGCACGCACCGTCAATGCCCAACTCTTGATTCAGTCCCAATGCCGTTGAGAAGAGGTTCTTGATGTTCAAATGAGTGGGACCGAAAGGATACTTCAAGTTGTATGTCTGGCAGTTACGGTAGAATTGCTTGCGATCGTAATCACCCCAACTGGCGAACAGCCGGTCCCCAGCTCGATACTGGTCACGCAAGATGCGAACCGCTTCGGAAAGGGGCGGAGCGTCCTGGACCATCTCCGTCGTGATTCCGGTCAAATCGGTGCAGAACTCACTGACTTCTGACGTCATTGGCTTGACCATCAGCGAGCGGCGTTCGAGGCGCCGCAGCAACTGCACGTCAACGACGCAGAGTCCCACTTCAATGATCTCGCTCATTTGCCCACGCGGTGGCAGGTCATCCCAGCAGGTACACTCGATATCGATGACGAGGACACGATCAAGTTTCTTGGACATTGGCAAGTTTCTTGGACATTGGGCGCTCGACGTGGCCGTGGGCCACCACCAAGGAAGCGAAAGGATTTTGCGAAAGAAGGTCGTTCGCCGTTAGTCGTTGACCCACTCGGGTGAATTATGGACCGACGCGGCAATGTTCGAGGATCGCGTCAGCATCTGCCAGGTAGCTGACGTAGAATGGTCCGAACTCCGCATACCGGGCGCTTGCTTCGTCAAATCGCATGCGATAGACAATGTTCTTGAGGAACTCGGGGTTCTTGGCCCAGAGCGTTACTCCCCATTCCCAATCATCGAGTCCAACCGCGACAGTGATTAGCTGGGATACTTGGCCGGCAAATGCCATCCCACTGCGCGCGTGTTCCGCCATCAAACGATTACGATGGGCAAAGTCGAGTGTAAACCAATTCTCGCCCGCCTTGCGTTTCTTGTTCATCGGGTAAAAGCAGGTTGCCGGCCATTGCGGGAGATCGGGTGTGAGTCGTTGCCGACGCATCATCGGCTCCCGACGCTCGTACGCCTTCATTTTTGCCTGGAACTCGGGTGTCCCTTCTTGTTCGCCATCATCAATCAGGCGTTTTCCATATTGTTCGAGCGTCGGTACATATTCCGAAACCTCGGTCATCGACACAAACGAATAGGTGGCGTCGATCACGGGTCCCAGGGGACCGGCGAGGAGCTGCTGATGCACGCTGTCGATGCGCAGCGGATTGGGATCCATCGCCATCAGAGAAAAATCAGCGCGGTGCCCACTCACAATGCTCGTCTGTAATCGTGCCGGAGCATCATCTCGTTGTGGGTTCAGCGCGTCATGGAATGGACCTGCTCCAGCCTGCCGTTGCGCGATACTCAGGCCTGCCAGCCGACTGCGGTTGAAACGGTAGAATGTGTGCGTGCAATGCCATCCGCTTGTCGGCTCCAACGCGGGCTCGATTGGTTCCGGTCTGGTCGGCCTACCGTGATTCATGCGTCATATCTCGTGCTTGAAGTGGAGGGGCTTGTTACTGTCGAGGTGGTTGTTCCGCCCAACAGCGATACGACCAAAGCGCACACGCTTGTGCATCGCATGGATGGAAGTGAGTAACGTTAATTTGGGTCGATTTGAAGAATCGACGGTGATCGGTCTCCATCGCCGGTTGCCCGGTGGTACCGCGCGACAGGTGATTCACATTACGACTATGGCGACACGATCCGCGATAATATTATCCGGGACAATACGGTACCCGCCTGCTGGACAAGGCCGCACCGATCGAGCGGTTCGGCGCAGGTGGGATAATCTGATCGTAATGAAAAGGCGAACAGGTGGCCGCAGGCATCAATCGAGCAAACGTTTGACACTGGCGATCAGACGGTCCATTGGAAATGGTTTGCGAATGTAGTCGTCCACCCCGAGCATTTCCGCATATGCTTTGTGGCGGCTCCCCTCGTTCGCGGTAATCATGATGATTCGCAGCGGCACTGGGCGAGTTCGGCGGAGCTTCTCCAGCACCAGAAAACCACTGCGTTTGGGCATCATCATATCCAAAATGACTAAATCGGGATCCTCTCGCTCAGCCATCGCGAGTCCTTGATTGCCGTCTCGTGCGACCAGAATCTCGTAGCCCTTTGCCTCGAGCGTGTACCGCATCGCCTCAATGATCTCAGAATCATCATCTACCAACAGGATTCGCTGTTTTTCCGATTCGGTAGACTTTTCGTCCTTGGCGTTCTCATTGGCCATCGATCAATTACCTTTTCACTAGACCCGTCCCGGGCATTGCGCTGTATCTAAGCTATAGAAGTAGCGGAGTTCGCTCAGTTTTGCAACCGACTGGGCAAAGGAAACTAGCCGTGAACGGGCCCAGGGAGCGGGCAAAGGACCACGAGGGCGCCGCGGAAAACCCCAAGTAGACTGGGCTGATAGACCATTTTGCACCCCGTAAATTGCCCGGCGGTGTTCGGATTGGAGGGGATCGCGATGGCGGTCGCCGCCAAACTGCCTGCCACAAACCGCCTGCCACAAACCGACCCGGGTTGGAAACCGAGGCGGCGCGCGTCTTTGCTTGGCGGTGCTTCCCCGCTTGACTCAGGTTGAAGAACCCCGGGGTCACCAACTATTCTCTCTTGAGCGCGAAAGTCATGTAGTGGAAGCCGGACTGATCGCTAATCAGCATGCCGCCGCCGGGAGCCAGGTACTTAGCGATTACCGAAAATGGGGGTAGAGGATTGTCGCGCAGGGCGTCGTTGAGCGTCTTCAGTGCCTTGTTGGTTTTTGCCAGTTCCTCGAGTTGACGCCGCGTCGTGGGCGAGGTGGCCAGATCGTAAAACGAACGCATCGTTTCCTCGGGGCGTTGAAACGCGACCATGCCCGGCTTGGTGGATCCCAGTTGTTGTTCAATTCGGCTGGCGATCAGCTTGTAATCCAACGCGTCGGCAAATGAAGTCGCCGGATCGCGTTTCGCCGCTACGGCCGCTTCGAGGCATTTGACGCTGTCCGAGCCCAGTAAATAATCTCCCACAATCGCCATGCAAGGTGTCGGCTGGCGGACGAGTCCTTCTTGTTTTGCATTGAGTTGGCGCCGTGCCTTGAACGCATAGTACGTGATCCCTCGATAGGTCTTCTTGGTCGCGCGCTGGCCGACCTTAAGCAAGATCTTGTCAAACGTACTTGAAAAGGCGTTGGCATCCTTCAATTTGATGCCAATCAAGTTCGTTCCGCTGTTGACCCGAGCCGGTTTTTCGAACCAGGAAACATGTGTTGCGCGGTCATCCAGCTGGTCCAGAACATCCTTTTGGAAGTCGATTCCCAACGGCTCCGACATTCTCTGGCTGATCATGCGGCCGAAGGCGCCCTCGCCGCGGAATGCGTCGATCATCTTCTCCAATTCATCAAACGTCTGCTGCAAGTTCCAATGGACGGTCATGTAGGACGCCGCGTCTTCAGGGACCCAGTCCTCCGGATCGGAATCTCCCGGTTCAATGGCCAACATCTTGATGACACCCTCGCGAGGCGTATCCAATAGCAAGTGCATATGGGAAATCGAGTCAAACTCCTCGGTGGCGAGGATGACGCTGCCGCCAGCCGATTTTACGCCGTCGAGCCCCAGCATGGGGAGCATGGTCAAGGCCATCTGCGCGCCGCCATTGTTGCGTGTAACCGCTCGGAACAAGTCGAGCGGATTGACGTACCAAGTAATCTGAGGACGTTCGTCCTTGGTCCCCAAACTGCCACGCATGATCGTGGTGAATTGAATGTTGTCGGCCAGCGTCTCGACGCCTTCATTTTCGTTCCATGTTTGAAGGACTTCCTTGATCAGTTCGGGCGACGAGCTGAACAGGACCGTGTCTTCGCGATCACAGAACGCAACTTTGTCGTCCAAAATCGTCAGCTGCACGCCATCCACGTCTTCGGTGCGGCGCGACTTACCATCGCGCTGTGCCGCACGCTCGGCGGCACCAAGTACCTTTTTTACTGCAGGTAAGTTCTTGCCCACATCCATCAGCGCGATAAAGGCTGGATCGCCCTCTTCACGGGCGACCACGGCGACGCACATCTCGCCCTGGGGAAGGTCCATGACTTCGCTCAACGACACGCCGATTTCGTCTTGGATCTTCGTGAACGCTTGTGCCGCCGAGCCATAAAGTTGCGTAACAAGCGGCCGGATTTGCTCGTCGCGCCCCAATCGGCCCATCGACGTTGCCTTGAATGCTTCGATCAGTGCTGGAGCGTCCGCGACGCGCAAATAGGCAACCGTCTTCTTGGGCAGCAACTTCGGTGCACTCGGCCGTTCTGCAAAAGCCCGTTCTACGAAAGTGTTGGAACCACCTATCGCCAAGCAGCATGCAGCTACAGCTACAGAAGTTGCCAAGCAAGAAAAGGATCTTGATCGAATGTGAACCTGCAACACGGGGACTCTCCTTGACGCCATTCGTTTGGGGGGTGAAAACGTTCGTGATACGGTGCGGGCTTGATGATGGGCCGCCACAGCTGTTACATAACAAACCGCTTGAGAAAAACGCAACAGTTTAGCCGAATGAAGTTGAATGTGCATTGAGGTTTGGTTGGCAGTGGATCGACCCCCACCGCCTTGTGCGGCGGGTGAAGAAGTTTATTGGGATCGGCGTCTTAGCTGGCAAAACTCGTTCACCTACGGGGCAAGCCCGCCGGGGTCCCTGACTTCGTCAAACGCTGCAATCGGCTAAACAGATACGAAAAAACTAATCGAGCTTCGATGAAAGGGTATTCGCTGAAACTCCCCGCAAATTGCGGACATTGTGATTGCTCAAGAATACCCCTGTCTTCCCCCCAGAGTTTCAGCTGCGAGTGGATTGATCGTGCGGATTCGGCAGTGTCTACCGGCACCTGGCATGTGTTTTGGGGTTTGATGTGTTGTGCGGCTTGGATTATCTGGCCACAAGAGTGGAAAATCGAGTACAATTGGGCATGGAACGCATGGTTGGGGCCAAAATCATCTTGAACGCCTCGGGGAATGGGCCAAAGTCAACCGATGCGATGAAAGATGCGCTCTGTGGCGCGTGCGTGTAGCAGGTTCGTTTGGCTGCGGCATGCCGGGTGAGTGGATTTTGCGTGCGCAAGCTTTGGTAGCGAACCTGCTTGGTGCACACCTTGTTGGAATTCTTGCTTGGCGGCCAAGCCGTCTCAGGGAGCTGAACCGATGATTCGCCAATCGATTTGCCTTGTCGCGGCATTGGCTATGTGCCTGTTTTCCGCTCACCAAGAAGCGTTTGCCCAGCAAGGGTCTGGTGGCGCGACCGGTTCTTCAACCGGCAGGGCGGGCAGCGCGTCGACGTTATCATCGGCCCAAGGCTACGGGTTGGACAGTCGATTCATGGGTTCGGGATTCGATACCTATACCCGGGGGAGTACCTTGATCGGGACGACCACCGCCGGCGCGCGCGCTGGTACCGGCGCGTTTGGTCAAGGAGCTGCGACGGCGCTCGGCGCCGGCAGCAATACGGGCCGGGGAAACTTTGGCGGCCTTGGTGGTATTGGCGGCGTCGGCGGATTCGGTGGGCTTGGTGGCGTCGGCGGGCTCGGTGGCGTTGGCGGCATGTACGGATTCGGGAACAACCGGTTCGGTGGCAGCCAGCAGCAACAATCAAACCAAGGTCGGAAGGTCATCCGAACTCACGCCAAACTCGGCTTCACCGCCTCCGTTGCGCCGGTGGCCAACGTCCGCGCCAACTACGACAAGGTAATCAAACGCGTACTCCAACGCGGCGATTACGGTCGTGGATCGGTCAATGTGAAGATGGAAGGTCGGGTCGCGGTGTTAACGGGGACCGTCGAATCGTCCCACGCCCGAGATGTCGCTGAACGCCTGGCTTTGTTGGAACCCGGAATCGCGGAGGTTCAAAATGAGCTGCTTGTTCATGCTGCCGAGCCCACGGCCGGGACTTCGCCGAAAGTGAGTCCTGTGCCCCGACGCCAGTAAACCCCTGTTGGCCCAGCGGTGCGTTGTCAATGCCGGTGCCGTTGGTGGGATAGACATGAGTCGCATTGTTTGAGGGTGCGGTGGCAGGCGGTGCGGTGGCAGGTGGCGCGTTGGCAGGTGGCGCGTTGGAAGGCGTGCCGGCTGGTACGAATTGGCGCGTTGGTTGAGTGGCGTTTCTCCATGCCGACCGGTTCAGCGCTCTCTGCTGATTGGTGCTGGGCTCGGCTTGAGCTGCGGCACGGTTCAAGT
>JAJRVM010000300.1 GCA_024277285.1 Planctomycetota bacterium | reverse complement strand
TTGGTTCGCCACGCGATCGAATTGATCTTTAAGCCACGCGTTGGCCCGTGGATCGTCCTTGCGAACGATCGCCACGGCGGCGACCTTGCTGCCCCACGTCCGATCGGTTTCAAAACGCAGGGTCAGTCCATCGTTCTGGCATGCGACATCAAACTCGACCGGGCGAGCAAGTTCCGCGGCCATGTAGGTATCCCAAATATCAACGCCAATCGGCTCGACGTCCTCGAACCGATACAGCGAATGAGCGGGTCCATCGTCACGCCGTTCATTCCAGACTTCTTTTCCATTGGCAAGGATCCGGCGCTGGCGATGTTGGGCTTGTTCGCCACCCCAATAGCCGCTGTTTTCGTAGATCACGGTTACTTCGTATTTCCCACGGGGCACATCGATATGGAAGTTGTAGCCGCGTGATTCACAGAAGTCCTGCAGCAGTGCGCCGGCGAAAGTCGTGGCTCGCGCCGATGATGCCCAGGGCGCACCGCCTTGTGGGCCCCAACCGTACCCTTGTTGCCGAGAGTAGACCGTTTCCGGCGACACGGCGGTCCAGCCCAACATCAGTGATTGGCTGGGCGGCCCGAAATCGAACGCCCAGACGTTCTTGGGCGCCGTTGCCTTGACCAATCGCAGGTTATCGATGATCACGCGTCCCGGCACGCCTTTCTTGCCGAACCCAAGGTCCAGTCGGACGATGGCGTTCGTGTCGATGCCGCGTTTGATATCATTGTTGCGACTGCCCGCTTCGCCACGGTAGAGTCCGTCGAGTGGCACAATCCATTGAGTCTTTCCCGGCGGGAACGAGCGGCCGCCATTGTGCCGATTCCAGTACGAACCACCTTTATCCTGCCATGCTTTGTCGCCGATCAGAATCGACGCGGGCATCGGCTGGTCACTGGGGTTCAGCACATCCAAAACGAGCGCGTCGTAACCCGACCAGTCATGTGGCAAGCGGAACGAGACCATGTACGCGCCCCAGCTCCCAGCCTTCGCGTCGAACATCAATTCAAGCGCCGTCTGGCCTTCCGTGACCCCCTCCTTGACCAGCTTTGGATTGCCCGAGTTATACTCCCAGATCCGCGGTGGCGTTTGACCCTCAAATCCGCACAACAGACGTGTCTCCTGGCCATTCGCCAGCGGGCAATACGTCGCCAGCAACAGCCAAGCAGCAATCAGTGTCAATGTGGTTTTCATCATGTCACTCCAACAAGAATTCGGCTCATGCCACTCCGCGGCGGGGGCGATGCTGCAGCAGTACTTCAGGGCATTTCGGAAAGACGTCAGTATAAGCTATAATGACGGTGCAACGAGTTGCTCACGAGGGTAGTCACAATGAAAACGACTGAAATAGTCTCGATCGACGGGCGGCAGGCCGTGAAGTTGCCCGAGGAATTCAGTTTCTCCGATACCACGGTTTCGATCCGTAGAGAAGGCGCGGCCATCATTCTAGAGCCGATCAAACCCGACACGTGGCCCGCTGGTTTCTTTGCGAGTATTCATATCGACGACCCATCACTGGCACGTCCACCTCAGGGTGCGGCTGGCTTGGTCAATTCCGTCGTGCTGCCGATACTTGGGCTGCTCAAGACTTGCTGGCTGTGGTGATTCTGTTTATCCCGTTATTGTTCCGCGCGCGAGTGGTCGGTGCGGAGCACGCAAGCAGCTAGCAGGGGAAGTCAGACATTCCCCAGGACGCAGAAAACACGGGCAGAGAAAAAGCTGTCATCGCACTGTCTTTTCTTTGCCCGCCATTTTCTTTGCCCTCAAAAGAGAGTAACCAGAACGCCAGTCACTTCGCGGTAGGAGAAGAGGGCAAAGAAGATTAGGGGCAAAGAATAGCGCTTGATCGATTGCGTGGCGACTAGGCGGCTGTCCCCCCGTGTTCGAGTGCAGTGCGCGTGAAGTCGGAACAAAAACCGTCGCGCCGCCAACAGCAATATGGACCCAAATCGTCGACTTTTTAGCAGCCCAGCCTTTACTGCTGCGCCAACCGGCGCAGGTTGGCCGAGATTTGATTGTCGATTGTTGATTTGCGAAGGCAGGACTCCTACTTCAACAATCGACATTCAGCAATCATCAATCGACGGAGTAGGCGAGCGCAACAACGGCAATTCAACCATGCTCCCCAGACATGCCCCACTTCCGGGAAATCGACCACTCCAGGGTGCGGCGTCCCCCGTTCCTACGATCGATTCGCAGTAGATGACATATCGAAAGCAGCGAACGGAGCAGCTCCTGTTACCGATCCACGCGTCTTAGAAAAAGCCCATCGCGTGGGCCGACGGTGACGGTGGCTCCTGTAGCTTGACCGTTATTCGTCAGCGCATCCTGATTTACCGTGCCTTGCAGCCGCCGGTACTTGCGATTGGGCGCCAACTTGGTTAGATCGAACTTGTACGGTTCGTGCGATGGGTTGGCCAACACAATGCCACGTTGGAACAGGCGGATCATCACATCGCAGTGCGCGTGAGCGGTCACGGATTGAATCACAACCGACTCGCTGCCTTCAATATTGAATGCTAGATCGACTTTGCCCGACTTGATGTTCGAATAGTAGAACCCGGATCGAAACGGCCGGTCGTTGACCCAGGTCATGTACTGCTTGAAGGGCGTGATATGCTCCTTGCCGGCCCCGACGGTGACGATCTTCACCGCCCCCCAATACGCCTGATCCGTGGTCGCGTTGTCGTGAGGCCCGCAGTCGGCCACAAACTTCAAACGCACTCGCTGGCCAGCGTACGGCGCCAATGATACGGTCTGCGGCAGCCATTGATGACGGTTAGTTGTGGTTTCGAACAGCTTTTGGTACGCCCCAAGTGCGTTCTCTTTCACCACTGCGCCATATACTTGAAACTGAACGCCGTCTGATCGCTCGGGGCTCTTCTCGCCCATGCCGACCGAAAAACACAATTGGCTCGCGCGCGGTACATCGACTTCCCGCTCCCAGTACACATAGCCCTTCGCACCCTTATAAGGTGGATGCGCAAAGCAACCGGCAAGTTTTTCACCAGCGATGGTCGCGGGGCGGAACAGTAGTCGCGCGCCGGTCGCTCGGTCAAGAGGCACTTCGCAACGCGCCCCACGCAGCTTCATGCCGGTGGCGCGCGGTGGACCGGCCATCAAGTCCATCATCCCGCCCGACAAACCAACCTGCGCGAACCGCGCCATCTCACGGGGATAACCGGAGCGTGGTTGCCCCTGCATAACCACCTTCACGTATAGATCGGGGCCATCGGTGGGAACGCTCTGGATTGTGAATCGCAGGGTTGTTGCGGCCGCGTCGACCGCTTCCACGCGCACAGAGTCCGCAGTGCCTGACGTCTTCACCGCACCCGAAATCAACTTGGCGAGCGTCGCTCCCTCACCATGGCCTTGCAGCAGGTCGGGCGAGGCCGCAGCCAGGTGGACAGCCGGTCCTTCCGGTCGACCTAGCCAGCCGAGTTGATTGTCGACGCCACAACGAAACTCATCCCATACACCGAACTTGCCGTCTGCATCGCGGCGTGGCGCGAATGAATAGCAGACGGCCGCGTCGAAGAACTGGCAAGCCGCAAAGGCCAGCCGGTGCCGCGAAAAAGGAACGTCCGGATTCTCGTGCACTCCCGGTCGACCGGCCACCGGTTGAACCCATTTGTGGTTCACATAGTTGAAAACCGGCTTGTACGCGTTGTCGCGCCAGAAGAAGTGCCGGTTCAGCCCTCCCGACCAATCGTCGAACTCCCAGTCGTTCAGGTTCGGCCAGCCCTCGCTTTCGATACCGTTTAGGATGTGCCACGCGCGCTGGCTGCGCGAGCCACCAGGTCCCAACGCGCCATCTCCCTGGATGACGAACTGGTCTCCCATCCGCTGGCGCAACTGCCGCGCCAACTGGATCATGCCGATTCCATATTGATTGATTCCGTCGATCACTCCGTCCTCTTCCAGCCCATCGCCGTCCGTGTCACCATGGGTCTGATTGAACATCACATCGAACTCGATCCCATCAAACGCCGCTAACTTACCGGCGGGCCCAAACCACTCGGCCAGGTCGTCGACCAGCAGATCATTGCAGTTGCGGCCGTTCTTGTCCTTGGGGCACAGAGCGCTATGGTTGTAAAACCACATAATGTTGTTGTGCCGCCCCCAGGGGCCTTCCACCTGGTGCGCCGCCGCGCGTGACGCGTTGGCCCTAAACGCTAACGGTTTGGTACCGTAGCAGCCTCGTTTGACACGAATCGTACGAGCTCGCGGGTCTACGGCAATCAATTGCACTTGTTCACAGTGGTACCAGTCATGCTTGCCATCAGCCGTCATTCCCAGCAGGGCGATATCATCGTTCGACGTTTCAAAGCGACCGGCGTTCATGCGAAATCTGCTGGTATCCTTTACCTTGATCACCGACTCGCCCGACTGGGACGGCACGTCCGCGGTGATCATGACCGCACTGCGGTAGATCCAGTGACCGGGAAAGTACTTTTGCGTGTGATAGCGAGGGTCGCGCGCATTTCCATTGAAATGGAGCAACACGACCTGATCGGGATGCTGCTGCTTGAAACGGCTGAAGAACTCGATATTGCGTGGCTCGCGTCCCAGACACTCTTCGTCCAGGCATTTCCCCATGATCCCCTGCAGGCGATTGAACTGCGCGTCCCAACTCGCAAACGTTGGATATAATCGCGCGTTACACGCCTGTTCGCTGTTGCGGAAAAAGAAGACGCGCGGATACTCGTTATTCAAAATGCTCAGTTGATTAGTTCCCTGAGCATGGACAATTGCCGGCGCAAGCAAGAGGAGCAAGAGTGGAACCGCACACGTAGCTGAGGCCGCCAAGAACTCAGTTGAATTGCCACTCCGGTTAGCAGGTCGCTGAACCCTGGCGGGCCCAGCTACGGGGGCGAATAACGTACGGGAATGATTCAAGGCGGGACTCCTTCTGGGCGGGGCAAACGTTCTCTGCGATGAAGGCGGGGTAATGAGTTCTAGACGCATAGCTAAGACCGCCAGAGACCCAGTATAGGTGTCCAGCCGTAGCCTGGGATTCCATCCCGGGCACAAAGCAGCGAAAAACTCGTGCCAGTTTCGCTGAGATAGACGTGGATCAGCAGGCAAAAACCTGCTCGCGCTCGGGAAGGATTCCCGAGCTACACGTAGCTGAGGCCGCCAACTAACTCGGCAATCCATTTGACAATTCCACGTTTTAAGCATAGTATGTCCATATATCGTGGACTTATTTGGCGATTTTGGAATGCGACCATGGCCGTATTGGCGGAAATTCGACAGGCGTTCGACCGTGACGTATTCGACTATCAACAGTTGACCAGTTGCCTGACGCACCTGAACAAGCCTCGCGACAAGATCAGCAAGCTGCTGCGAAGCGGCGATATCGTCCGCATTCGGAAGGGGCTCTACACGTTCGGCCGCGCGTTTCGGCGTGGGCCGCTGAGCCGCGGGCTGTTGGCGAATCTGATTCACGGTCCGTCGTACATCAGTCTTGAGTACGCGTTGAATTACCACGGGCTGATTCCGGAACGAGCTTCCACCGTGACGTCAGTCGCCTTGGGCCGTTCCCGAAGATTCGACACCCCGTTTGGCACTTTCACGTACCGTTCGCTTTCCCTGCAACGTTATGCCGTTGGCGCGGAGCAGGTAGAATCACCGACCGGTTCCTTTCTGATCGCCTGCGCCGAAAAGGCGTTGGCAGACAAAGTGTGGGCCGACAAACGATTCAGCGGAACGAAGCGCTCGGATTTCGAATCCTATTTGGCGCACGACCTGCGGCTCGACTTCGCTTCATTGGCGAAGCTTAACCGCTCCCGCATCGAGACAGTTCAGCAAGCCTACAGCTCCAGGAAAATCCGTTACCTGTTCCAGTTCCTCAACTCGCTCTGGGAGGACGAAAGTGCACGGCGCGATCCGCAGCATGCTGAATCGATATGATTGCCAGACGCGGGACGACTATGTCAATGCGCTTCGGGAGATTCTGCAGGAACTTGCACTTCTCGGCCTTTGGCGTGGCAAGTTCTTCGAGCACGCTGCCTTCTACGGTGGCACCGCGTTGCGAGTTCTCTATGGCTTGGACCGCTACTCCGAAGACCTCGATTTCTCACTCTTGACACCCAACGCAAACTTCACTTTGGGCACTTTTGGTGACGCCTTGCTCCGAGAGATCCGGAGTTTTGGATTCGAGGTCGATTTCCAACCAAGCGAGAAGACCACACACAATCGGATCGAATCGGCTTTCGTCAAGGCAAACACGTACAGCCAATTGTTGGTCATCGATACTAGCGACGAGTTGTTACGCGGACTTCACGCCAGCAAGCTGCTGAAAATCAAACTAGAAGTCGATACAAATCCTCCCGAGGGCTTCGAGACAGAGAGCAAGTACTTACTTCAGCCGATTCCATTTGGGCTGCGAGTCTACTGTCTTCCCGACCTGTTCGCGGGGAAGCTACACGCCGTACTCTGCCGGAAATGGAAGAGCCGGACCAAAGGGCGGGACTGGTACGATCTCGTTTGGTACACGGCCCGCCATCCTCGCGTAAACCTCGACCATTTGGAGACAAGGATGCGCCAATCCGGCGACTACCCTGACGGCAAGCAACCTCTGACAAGACCACGCTTGCTGGACCTTCTACATCAGCGAGTCCAACAGGTGGACATCGCGGAGATTCGCGAGGAGGTAGCACCGTTCGTACGTGATCGCAGATCTTTGGAGGTTTGGTCGCGGGATTTCTTTCGTCAAGTGATCGAGAGGATCGAATCCGACGAATGAAGACTAGGCTTGGGCTGTTGAAGAGTAAACGAATGGGGCCATATTACTGCCGGTGATCACGACGGTGCTTGTTCCGAATAGACACCTGCTGTGCTCGAACACTTGGCCGGCAGTTGCCCGATCGCAACGCGATCCAACAGGCGCTATTCTTTGCCCTAAATCTTCTTTGCCCTTTTCTGCCGTCGCGATCATGGATAACGTTCTAGTCGATTGCGTACCCGGTGTTTTTCCTTGGAGGGCAAGAGAAAATGGCGGGCAAGAAAAGAAGTGTAATTCCAGCGCCTCGTCTGCCCGCCGTATCCGATCCCAATGGAGGACCGTACCAATTCCCAGTTTACTGGTCCGTGGTCGGGGGTTTTGGGGTTGGGTTTGGATTCGAGCTCTGGTCGCGCAACATCCCGAGTCCGCGTTGCAAGGAGGCTGAGCCGAACTTTCCGCGAATCGTGTCAGCCACTTCGTCCAGCCGGCTCTGCCGTCGGTCCTCCTGCTCCTCGAACAAACTCAGCTGCACGGCTGCCCCGCACGTCAATCCGCTGACGCCAACTCCCAGCAAGCGAACCGACAACTGGCGCGCCGGCATCCGGCTGTCCAGCATCGCTGCCACCGCTTCCCAGATCTCTTGCGTGACATCGGTCGGAGCAGACAACGTGTGTGCTCGAGTGATCGTGGTAAAATCACTGAAACGGAGTTTGAGGTGAACGGTTTTCCCCTTGAGCCTACGCCGCCGCAAGCGACAGGCAACCTGCTCGCTCAAGTCCAACAACCAGGCGCGCAGCACTTCCGGGTCGTGCAAGTCGCGAGGGAACGTCGTCTCGTGCGATATCGATTTCGCTTCGTGTTCGGGGACGACTCGTCGGTTATCGATCCCTTGCGCCAGCTGTAGCAAGTGTTCGCCGTGGCTTCCAAAATGATGTCGTAACGTCTCCACGGGCATCTGCCGCAACTGGCCAATCGTGCGAATCCCAAGCCGTTGAAACACTCGTCCGGTAACTCGGCCAACACCCCAGATACGGCCGACCGGCAGTGCATCCAAGAATGCCTGAATGCGTTGGGGATCAACCACCACCAAGCCGTCCGGTTTCTCCAAATCGCTGGCGATTTTGGCCAGGAACTTGTTCGGCGCCACGCCTACCGATGC